>JAVEDQ010000376.1 GCA_030840885.1 Frankiaceae bacterium | reverse complement strand
AGCCGCCGGAGCGGGTCGCGGCAACCAGACCCACGACGCCGGCGACAAGCGCGGCGAGGACCAGCAGCGCGATGACGACGCCGCGCCGCCGGAGCCTCATGAACCGAACGCTACGTGGCGGGGCCCGACGTCGGTCAGCGCCGAAATGTGTATGCCACGCCTGCTATGTCACGCAAGGACGCCCCCTCCCACGGTGCGGAAGGGGGCGTCCTGAGTTGGTGCGTGTGCGTCAGGCGATCGAGCGCACGTTGGAGCGGTCAGCCGTCTCCGTGGTGACGTCCGCACGCGGGGTGATGATCGCCTGGAGGAACAGGCCACCCTGCAGCTTCACCAGACGCGAGATGAGCGTCGAGACGTACTTGGCGCCGACCCGCGGGTCGACGAAGGTGCGGGCGCTCACGTCGAACGCCGCTTCCTTCAGCGAAGCGGTCAGCTCGGCGGTGCTGGCCTGGTTGACCCAGGCCGGCCCGGTCGCGCCCTGCTGGCCCTGGACGCCGGGGAGCCCAACCGGCCCACGCGCGCCGGCCGGTCCCTGCTCGCCCTGCGAGCCCTGGAAGCCGGGGATGCCCTTCTCGCCCTTCTCGCCGGTCTCGCCCTGCAGACCCTGCAGGCCCTGGAGGCCCTGCTCACCGGTCTCGCCGATCACGCCACGCTGGCCACGGGCGCCGGGGAGACCCTGCTCGCCCTGCGCGCCGACCTGGCCGCGCTCGCCCTGCAGGCCCTTGGTGCCCTGCTCGCCCTTGACGCCCTGCTCGCCCTGAAGGCCCTGCTCGCCGGGGAGACCGTTCTCGCCGGTTTCGCCCTGCAGGCCCTTGGTGCCCTGCTCGCCCTTGACGCCTTGCTCGCCCTGAAGGCCCTGCTCGCCGGGGAGACCGTTCTCGCCGGTCTCGCCCTGCAGGCCCTTGGTGCCCTGCTCGCCCTTGACGCCCTGCTCACCCTGGATGCCCTGCTCGCCCGGACGACCGGTCGAGCCCTGGATGCCCTTTTCGCCCTGGGGGCCGGTCTCGCCCTCGGGGCCCTGCTGACCCTGCGGTCCGACGGGGCCCTTGGCTCCACGCTCTCCGGCGGGACCGGCGACACCGGCGGGGCCCTTGGGACCCTGCTCGCCGGCGGGACCGGCCGGGCCCTTGGGGCCCTTGTCGCCACGCTCGCCGGCGGGGCCGACCGGGCCGTTCGGGCCCTTCAGCCCACGGTCGCCGGCCTCAACGGTGACGTCGACCTCGACGGGAACGTCGACGGTCTCACGCTCTGTCACTGCATGTACCTGTGCCATGGAAAAATTCGCCTCTCGGGAATGCCTGCGCGGCGGCCGACCGATTGATCAACCGCGCTCGTCAGTGGCTGTTTCCGACGTTCTGAACAGCGCCTCTGGGTTCTGAAACGGCCGGTATGTCAGGTCTGTCCGCAGACACTTAGCGCAACCAATGCGCGACGGGTGAAGTCAGTCACTGGCCTAGGCGAGAGGGTTGGCTACCGGGCCGCGAGAGTGGTTTCAGCTTGGGAGCTGGGCCTCGAGCGACGCGATCAGCGCCGGGTCCTGCGGCTCGATTCGCGGCCGGAAGCGCCCCACGACCTCACCGGTCGGGGACACCAGGAACTTCTCGAAGTTCCACTGGATGTCGCCAGCCTTGCCCTCGGCGTCCGGGGTCGCCGTCAGTTGCTCGTAGAGCGGGTGACGCGACGGCCCGTTGACGTCGATCTTCTCGTACATGGGGAAGGTGACGCCGTAGGTCGCGGAGCAGAAGGTCTCGATCTCCTCGGCCGTGCCAGGCTCCTGCCCGCCGAACTGGTTGCACGGAAAGCCGAGGACCGCGAAGCCGCGGTCGCCGTAGGTCTGCTGCAGCTGCTCCAGGCCGCTGTACTGCGGCGTCAGGCCGCACTTGCTGGCGACGTTGACGAGCAGCAGTGCCTTGCCGGCGTATTCACCGACCGAACCGGGTGTTCCGTCGAGGTGGGCGATCGGGGTGTCGAGAAGCGTCATGACTGGCCCAACCCGGCACGCGAGTCCGGGCATTCCGTTGTGACGGAGTGGGAGGCCCACCGGTGGGCGACAAGCGAACCGCAAGCGGCCGCCAAGGGTGGCACCGCACAGTGCCGCCATGACCAACACCACGGCCGCCGTGCCGCACCAGTCCCACCGCTCCGTCCAGCGGATCAACCCGTCCACCTGGAACAGCGGCTTCCGCTACGACCAGGCCCAGCTGCGCCCCATGCCGAAGCAGCTGCTCACCCTCGCCGGGCAGGGCCCCGTCAGCGTCGACGGCGAGCTGCTGCACGCCGGGGACGTGGCCGGCCAACTCGCCGCCGCGTTCGCCAACGTCGAAGAGCTGCTCGCCCTGGGCGGCATGGATCTCGGCGATGTCCTGTCGATGACCGCCTACACGACCGACGTCGACGGCGCTCTCGCCGGATACGGCGCGATCATCGCCCGGCTCGACGCCGCCGGCGCGACCCCACCCGCGACGCTCGTCGGCGTCACCCAGCTGGCCATCCCCGGCATGCAGGTCGAGATCACGGTGAGCGCCGGCCGGTGACCCCCATGCCGCGTGCGACGCTGCCGTTGCCGGAGCGACGTCGGCGTCGTACGCGGTTGGGTCTCTTCTCCTGCATCGACGGCTCCGATAGCATGCGATATCAGAGAGAGAAGGTGACCGCGATGAGCGACGTTCTCATCAGGGACATCCCGGAAGAGGTCCTGACCGCCATCGACGCCCGAGCGGCCCGGCTGGGGATCTCGCGGGTGGAGTACGTCCGTCGACGGCTGGCGCAAGACGCCGCGGTGGAGCCGGTCTCCGTCAGCGCGGAGGACCTGCAGCGGTTCTCCGGGTCGTTCGTCGACCTGGCCGACCCCGAGGTGATGGGCAGAGCTTGGGATTGAGCAACTGGCTGGTCGACAAGTCAGCGCTGGTCCGGCTCGGGCAGAGCACTGATGCACCCGAGTGGGCCAACCGCATCCAGCGGGGGCTGGTGCGGATCACGACCGTGACCCGGTTGGAGGTCGGGTACTCCGCCCGCTCCGGTGCCGAGGCCCGCGCAGCAGCGCGGCAGCCGCCATTGGTGGCCATGCCGGTCGAGTTCCTCACCCCGGCGATCGAGGACCGAGCCGTCGAGGTGCAACTGCTGCTCGCCGATCAAGGTCGACACCGGGCGCCCTCGTTGCCGGACCTCATCGTCGCCGCAACAGCGGAGCTGACCGGCATCACCGTCCTGCACGTCGACAAGGACTTCGACCTCATCGCCGCCATCACTGGACAAGCGGTTGAACGCCTCCAGCTGCCCGACTGACACGCCCCGCACAGCGCGTCAGACGCTGCCGTCGCCAGGACGACGGCAGCGTCGTACGCGATCGGTCTCCTAGTCTGGAGCGGTGACAGGCCTCGGGCTGGGGAGTAGGACGATCGTCGTGGACGGCGACGGTCTTTTGCTCCGCGAGTGGCGCGAGGCCGACCTAGGCCACATGCCGAGCCTGTTCGACGACCCGGACGTCGCGCGCTGGACGCCGATCGAGTCGCCGTTCGACGCCGACGCGGCCGCCCGCTACCTGGCCAAGGCCCGCGACCAGCGGTCGGCGGACACCGCGCTGCATCTCGTGGTGACAACCGACGGGGAGACTCCGCTCGGCGAGGTGCTGCTGTTCGTCCCGCCCGGTGGCGAGGAGGGTTCGCCGCCGGAGCTCGGCTACTCCGTCAGCCCTGCCGCACGGGGCCGCGGACTCGCCGCACGGGCCACCGTGCTGCTCGTCGAGTTCGCCGTCGCCGAGCTCGGCCTGCGTACGTTCCGCCTCCAGATCACCCCTGGGAACGCCGCTTCGGAAGCCATCGCGCTCCGGGTCGGGGCGGTGAGGAGGGCGGACTCGCTCACCACCGTCGACGGGGCCCGGGGTCCGGTCGAGCTCGAGAGCTGGGACCTGCAGCGCTGACCCAGCACCTTTCGGCTCTTGGAAGCGGGGCAGGGACGCAGAGGAAGGCCAACCGGAGGAGGTTCCTGTGCGCAGCAGACGATGGGTCGCACCCGAGTTCGGTGGTCCTGAGGTCCTGCAGCTCGTCGAGGAGGACCTGGCGCAGCCGACGGCCGGTCAGGTACTCGTCACCGTTCGGGCCGCGGGCATGAACCCGGCCGACTACAAGGGCTTCGCCCCCGGCCCGGGCAAGGATGCCTCGGTGCTCCCGAAGACCGTCGGCTTCGAGGTCGCCGGCGTCGTGGAAGCGCTCGGCCCGGAAACGGAACTCGCCTCGGGCGGCGGCGCCGTGGGCGACGCCGTGCTGGCCTTCCGCATCTACGACGGCTACGCGAGCCGGGTTCTCATCCCGGCCGCGGACGTCTTCGCCAAACCCGACGCCCTCGACTTCCCGGCCGCGGCCAACCTGCTGCTCGCCGCCACGACGGCCGCCGAGATGCTGCACGTTACCGGGGTTGCCGAGGGCGACACGATCGTGCTCCACGGTGCGTCCGGCGCCGTCGGCGTCAGCGTGCTGCAGCAGGCGCGCGAGCTGGGCGTGCGGGTGCTCGGGACCGCCGGAGAACGCAACGCCGCCGTCGTGCGTCGTTACGGCGGTGTGCCGGTGGTCTACGGCGACGGGTTGGAGGGCCGGCTCCGTGCGGAGGCACCGGACGGCGTCGCTGCCGCCCTCGACGCGGTCGGGACCGACGAGGCGGTCGATGTCTCGCTGGCGCTCGTTCCGGACCGGCAGCGCATCGTGAGCATCGCCGCCTTCGGCCGTGTCGAGGCCGAGGGCTACCGCGTGATCGGCGGGACGATGCCGGACAGTGCGCGGTTCCGCGATGCGGCCCGGTCGCGCCTCATCGACCTCGCCGCCCGTGGCCGCCTCGAGGTGCCGGTGGCGCAGACCTTCCCGTTGAGCGAGGCGCCGCGGGCTCTCGACCTGCTGGCCGGCGGGCACCCCGGAGGCAAGCTCGCCCTGCTGCCGCAGGCCGACGACCTCTGACGCGCGAGGGGTCACCTCCGCGATCGTGGGGAAGGGCGAGCACGTGACCGAGCGCCGAGCGTGGGAAGCACCGTGGGGGACGCAGTGAGCATCGCGGGATCTCATCGATGAGCATCAGCCGGACAGAACAGTGGCAGGCGTTGAGCAGGCACGCCGACGAGATGCGGGACGTCCACCTGCGTGAGCTGTTCGACGGCGACGCCAGCCGTGGCGAGCGCTACACCGTCGAGGCGGCGGACCTGTTCGCCGACTACTCGAAGCAGCGCATCACCGACGAGACGCTGCGCCTGCTGCTGGCGCTGGCCGAGAAGGCCGGCCTGCGCGAGCGGATCGACGCCATGTTCCGCGGCGAGAAGATCAACACGACCGAGGACCGGGCGGTGCTGCACGTGGCGCTCCGGGCACCGCGCGAGGAGCAGATCGAGGTCGACGGCGAGAACGTCGTTCCGGCCGTCCACGAGGTCCTCGACCGGATGAGCGAGTTCTGCGGCAAGGTCCGCTCCGGCGTCTGGCAGGGCGCGACCGGCCAGCGCATCCGCAACGTCATCAACATCGGCATCGGCGGCTCCGACCTCGGCCCCGCGATGGCCTACGACGCGCTGCTCGACTTCGCCGACCGCGGGCTGACCGTGAAGTTCGTCAGCAACGTCGACGGCGACGACGCCGCCGAGGCGCTGATGGGCCTGGATCCGGCCGAGACCCTGGTCGTCGTCGCCTCCAAGACGTTCACCACCATCGAGACCCTCACCAATGCCCACACCGTGCGGCGCTGGCTCGTCGACGCGCTCGGCGAGGACGCCGTCAAGAAGCACTTCGTCGCGCTGTCGACCAACACCGACGAGGTGAAGAAGTTCGGGATCGACCCGGAGAACATGTTCGGGTTCTGGGACTGGGTCGGTGGCCGGTACTCCTTCGACTCGGCCATCGGGCTGTCGCTGATGCTCGCTGTCGGCCCGGAGAACTTCCGCGAGATGCTCGCCGGCTTCCGCGCCATCGACGAGCACTTCCGCTCGACGCCGTTCGCGCAGAACCTGCCGGTGCTGCTGGGCCTGCTCGGCGTCTGGTACGGCGACTTCTTCGACGCCCAGACCCACGCTGTGCTGCCCTACTCCGCATACCTCGAGCGGTTGCCGATGTACCTGCAGCAGCTCGACATGGAGAGCAACGGCAAGTCGGTCACCCGCGAGGGCGAGCGCGTCGACTACTCGACCGGC
>JAVEDQ010000369.1 GCA_030840885.1 Frankiaceae bacterium | reverse complement strand
CAGGTCAGCACCGCCCACAGCGGGTCGTCCCGGCCGTGCTCGTCCCATGCCGAACGCAGCTGCGCCAGCCCCATGCTCGTCCCCCTCGTACTGCGGCGCGGACCGGCTGCTAGGTCACGTCGATCTTCGTGGACAGGTAGAGGACACCGACCTCGCTACCGTCGGAGAACACGCGGAAGTTGCTGCGCCGGTCGAGCCGGTGATACGTGATGCCGCCGCCGGTGTCGTGCACCGCCACGGTGACGTAGTACTGACCCTCGAGCATCGGGAGGTCCGGGAACCGGAAACGCACCCGCCGCTTGTCCGACAGAGGCGGCAGCGTCACTCCCTGCAGGTGCGTGTTCGTGCCGTACACGACGTTGTCGAGGTGGTCCTCGAGCGCGATGCCGACGGCCCAGTCGTCGATGGTCGGGCCCTCGCCGGGAACCACGTCGAACTCGACGCCGAGCGTGTCGCCCGGCTGGAAGCGGTCGGCCGGGTTACCTGCACCGTTGGTCACGGTGACGTCGGTGATCGTCGCCTGCCGGCCGCCGTAGTCGTCGTCGTGCACCGGCTCCTCGGTGTACTTCTCGCGGAAGGTGCGGACGGCTTCGAGGCTGGACCCGTCGACCACCATGTCGCCGTGGTCGAGCAGGATCGCGCGGTCGCAGAGCTGCCGGACGGTGTCGAGCCCGTGGGTGACCAGCACGATCGTGCGGCCCTCCCGCTGGAACTGCTTGATCCGCTCCATGCACTTGCGCTGGAAGGGTTCGTCGCCGACGGCGAGCACCTCGTCGACGAGCAGGATCTCCGGGTCGACGTGCACGGCGACGGCGAAGGCCAGTCGCACGTACATGCCGGACGAATAGAACTTCACCTGGGTGTCGATGAAGCGGTCGCCGATGTCGGCGAAGGCGACGATGTCGTCGAAGTAGTACTCGGTCTGCTTGCGCGTCAGGCCGAGGATCGAGGCGTTGAGGAAGACGTTCTCGCGGCCGGTCAGGTCACCGTGGAAACCGGCGCCGACCTCGAGCAGGGCGGCGAGCCGTCCGCGCCGTTCCACGTAGCCGGTGTCGGGGGTGAGGATGCCCCCGATCATCTTCAGCAGCGTGCTCTTGCCCGAACCGTTGTGGCCGATCAGCCCGAGGGTCGTCGCCGCCTCGACGTCGAAGCTGACGTTCCGCAGGGCGGTGAAGGAGTCGCGGTGCTTCCGCTCGCGGCCGAGGTTGACCGCCCGCTCCTTCAGCGACTTCTGCTTGTTGAGGCTGAACGACTTGTTGACGTCGACGACGCGGATGACGGGCGAGCTCACCGCTCACAGCTCCTGGGCGAAGTTGCCGGCCGAGCGGGCGAAGAGCCGCTGGGCGACGTAGAGCAGACCGACGCAGACGACCAGGATGATGCCGAGCCGGCCGTAGAGGTTGCCGTCGTAGAAGAACGCGGCACCCTTCGCGGTGTGGCCGCCCGGCCACAGCGCCCGCTGGAACGCCAGCACGACGTCGGCCATCGGGTTGGCGAGGTAGAGCTGGAACAGGCCGGTCAAGCCGTTGTTCACGACCAGCGTGGTGCGGACCTTCGTCCAGTCGTAGACGATCGGCGTCATCCAGAACCAGAGCAGCAGGCCGACCTCGACCAGGTACTGCACGTCGCGCAGGTACACGTTCGACGCGGCCAGGATCAGCCCGAGTGCCGTCGCGAAGACGACGATGACCAGCATCGCGAGCGGGACCAGCAGCAGGTCACCCAGATGCGGCCAGTTGCCGGTGACGACGTACGCGCCAATCAGCACGACGAGCTGAAGGGCGAAGTTGACGACGGCGGCGCCGACGACCGAGAGCGGCAGCAGCTCGCGCGGGAAGTAGACCTTCTTCACCAGGCCCGCGTTTCCGACCACCGCTCCGGTGCAGCCGCCGAGGATGTCGGTGAACAGCGTCCAGGCGACGAGGCCGGTGAACAGGTAGATCCCGAACTGCGGGATGACCCGGCCGCTGCCCAGGAAGATGCCGATGGCGACCGAGTAGACCAGCAGCTGCAGCAGCGGGCGGACGAGCGTCCAGAGGAAGCCGAGGACGCTGTCCTTATACTTGACCTTCAGTTCCTTGCGGGTCAGCTGGCCGAGCAGCTCGCGGTAGGCGAAGACCTCGCGCAGCGCCGTGCCGAACCCGCGGAACAGCGGCTGCGGCGCGTTGACCCGCTGCATCGGCATGGCGGCGATCGCCTCCGCGCCGTGGGCGCTCAGCAGCGGACCACCGCGGCGGGCGACGACCGGGCCGACGTCCCCGGCGGCGCCTGGCGTGCTTCCGTTCCCCGCACCTGCGGAGCGGGCCTCGCCGCCCTCGGCGTCTACCCGTTCCTCGGTCAGACGCTCGGTCACGTCGCTACCGGGCGTAGACGTCTCATGCCTATAACGTACGACCGCGATGGACATCGTGGTGTGCGGCGCGCAGGTGCCCTTCGTCCGCGGCGGCGCTGAGCTGCACATGGACAACCTGGTGACGGCGCTCACCACCGCTGGTCACCGCGCCGAACTCGTCCGGCTGCCCGTCGCGTGGGAGAAGGGCCGGCTCTTCGACTCGCCCCTGGCGTGGCGGATGCTGCCGATCGACGCGGACCTGGTCATCGCCACCAATTTCCCGTCCTACTACGTGCGTCACCCGCGCAAGGTGGTCTGGCTGTTCCACCAGCACCGCGGCGCCTACGACGCGGCCGACGCCGGCTGGTCCGACATCGGGACCGATCCGAGCTCGCTGGAGACGCAGCGCCAGCTCGTCGAATGGGACAACCGCGTGCTCGACGAGGCTGCGCACGTGTTCACGACCTCGGGTGTCGTCGCCGATCGCCTGGCCCGCTACAACGGCCTCTCCGGCACTCCGCTGCACCACCCGCCGCCGCTCTACGAGCAGCTCCGCCAAGCCGCCGAGAGGGGCTCGTTCGGTACGGCCGAGGGCTCCTACGTCTTCTGCCCGACACGTCTCGAGGCCAACAAGCGACCCGAGCTCGCGGTGAGCTCGCTCGCCTCCGTCCGCCCTTCGGTGCGCTCCGTCGTCGCCGGCCGTGGCTCGCTCGCCGGCCCGCTGCAGGAGACCGCACGCTCCCTCGGCCTCGAGCAGCGGGTCTCACTGCCGGGCTTCGTGCCCGACGACGAGCTCGTCGACCTCTACGCGAACGCGCTCGCGGTCATCTACGCCCCGTTCGACGAGGACTACGGCTACGTCACCCTGCAGGCCTTCTACGCAGGCAAACCCGTGATCACGGCGGGAGACTCCGGCGGCACGCTCGAGTGGGTCGTCGACGGCGAGACCGGCTTCGTCACCGACGGCACCCCCGCCGGCGTCGGCGCCGCGATCGAGAAGCTCGCGGCCGACCCGGAGCTCGCGCGACGGATGGGTGAGGCCGGCCGGGAGAAGGTCCGCGGGCTCGGCTGGCAACCGGTGGTGGACCGCCTGCTGGGCGCCGTCCGATGAACAGCAGGACGTCGAGCTGCGACCCCACGAACCTCGCGCGCTGATGCCGGAACCCGCCGTCGGTCTGCCGGTCCTCGGTCTGTCGCTGCACGACGACGGCGACGAGCTGCTGCCGCTGCTCGGCGCGCTGCGGAGCTGGTGCCGACCGACCACCCTTCGCGGCACATCCGGTCTGCAGCCGGCCGCGGTGCTGACCGACCGCGTGCCCGGCTCCCCGACCGAGGCCCCGTTCGACGTCCCGTGGTCGGTCGTGAGCCGTGACCCGTCGGTGCTGGAGCAGGCCGGTGCCCGCGGTCGTCTGCTGCCCGACGGCGTCGTACCGGCCGGTGTCGCCTACGTGCCGCCCTTCGTCCGGGAGCGGCTGCGACGCGCCCGCGGCCTGCCGGAGCACGCCGTGCTCACCGCCGACCGGCGCTGGACCGCCGGTCCCGAGGTCGACCGGCCGGTTCCGGGCGACCTGCTCGACACGGCGTTGGCCTGCGCGAGCCTCGTGGTCGCCGACGACCTCCCGACCGCCGAGCGTGCACTGGCCTGGGGTGCGCCGACGCTCTGCAGCCCCACGGTCGCCGAGGCCCTCGGCCTCGTCGGCACCCCCGAGGCCGTCGTGGCGACCAACGAGGACCCCGCGGTGCTCGTCGGCGACGTCCGACGGCTGGCCCGGCTGTCCTGGCGGGGACGGCGCTGGTGGGAGGCACGGCACGACGCGACGCTGGTGGCCGCCCAGCTCGCTCTCGAAATGCTGCCGTCGACGCCGGGGGCAGCGCGCCTGCGCCTGGCGGAACTGGGCACGCCGACCGACGCCGAGGTCCGCTCCCGGTTGTCCGCCGCACTCGGCTGAGCCCGCACCGACCCCGCATATCCTCCGACCGTGACGTTGCCGCCCGCCCTCTCGGAGTCCGCCACCGACCGGCTCCGCCCCGCCGGTCCCGGCCCCGCCGAGGGCTCCCGCCACCTGGACGCCGCCCGCGCGAAGAGCTTCGTGCGCCGCACCGGCGGACGGGTGCTGCGCAAGGCCGAGGCCGTCGGCCTGCTGCGGGCACGGAAGGCCGCGCACCAGGCCAACGTGCGCCTCGACGGGGTCGAGAACAC
>JAVEDQ010000346.1 GCA_030840885.1 Frankiaceae bacterium | reverse complement strand
AGGTCGAGCAGCGCCGCCACCGTCCAGGACGGTCGCGGGGCGAGCGCGTGCAGGGCACGGATGGTGTTGAGGGCGGTGCGGCCGGTGCTCAGCTCGTCGTCGACCAGCACGACCGGAGGCAGCGCCTCCTGAGATCCGTCCTGCGCCCCGGCCAGCAGCTCCCGGGGAGCGAGCACCCGATGCGCGGTGGCGTGGGAGTGCGCCTCCTCGAAGTCCAGGTGACTGCGGCCCGGGCGGCGGGTGCTGCTGACGTAGGTCGCATCCTCGACGGCGGCAGCGACGGCGTGCCCGAGCGCCGTGGCCGTCTCGGCGAACCCGAACACCAGTGGCCCGGCCGTCCGGACCTCGGGCGGGAGCTGTGCGGCGAGCTGAGCGGCAGCGGCCAACGCCTGGCGCGGATCGACGGGGAGGTGCTTGCCGAGCAGGCGGCTGACCAACAGGTGGGCACGTCGCGGGTTGCGCCGTAGTGCCAGACCGGCGAGCCGGTCCAGACCGCCGCCGAGCTGGTCGTCGTGGACGACCAGCTGCAGGTCGAGCAGCTCCGCGACCCAGCCGAGTTCGTGCGCCGGAACCGAACTGCTCACCCGGCCGCGCCGGCGAGTTCAGGGGTGCCCGAGGCGGCGGCGAGGACGTCGACGAAGGTCGCGCCCTCCTGCAGCACCCCGAACACCTGGGCCCGGCGCACGACCTTTTCGGCCCAGGCGCGGTGCGGGCGCAGTTCGTTCATCTTGTTGCCGTAGGCGCTGCGGCGCACGCCACCGGCATCGCCATCGAGGACGGTCCGCGCGTCGGCGTACTCCTCGTGGGTGACGACGAGCAGGGAGTGCACCGCAGCGACGTGGTCGGGGTGGATGACGGTCTTGCCCAGCAGCCCGTTGGCCTTGTCGAGCACCACCTCGCGCAGCAGGCGGTCGAGGTCGGTCGAGACCAGACGCTGGCGCAGCGTGGTCTCGTCGGCCTGCTCGAAGGGCGTCACCCGCAGCGGCGAGACCCACAACCGCTCGGGGCTGGAGAAGTACTCCCAGACCGGACCCGTCACCACGTGGCTGCCGTCGCGGCCGAACACGTTGACGATGTCGCCGATGCACTCGCCGACGACGGAGAGGTCGTAGATGGTCAGGTCGCGGTCGCGGCGGAGGCCGAACAGGCCGCAGAGGTCGGTCGCCCCGATGCGCACGGACAGCACGTTCTCGACGTGCTTGTCGAGCAGCCGCCGGACGGCGATCAGGGTCTCGATCCGGGTCTCCCGGTAGATGATCTCGGGCGTCTCCAGCACCGGCATCGCCCACAGCCGGCGACCGAGGTGCTCCGAGGCCGCCTCCACCGCCTCGAGCTGCGCCTGCCCGCATTCCTCGCCGAACTTCGGCAGGACGAAGCCCGCCAGCGCCGTGGACAGCGCCCCCAACCGCGCGACGATGCGCGTCAGTTGCTGCTCGTCGCGGACCCGCACGAACACCAGGGGCAACAGGACCGCCGGCGACGCGGCCAGGTCTCGCAGGGCACCAACGACGTTGGTCTCGGCTTCCGCCACCTCGTCGTCGGCGACCGCGTCCTCGAGGCAGAACACCATGCTGGTGACGCCGTTCGCCGCCTGCCGTCGGGCGTCGCCGGGCAGGTCCTGGCGGGTGCCGGGCGCGTAGAGGGTGGCGCCGAGCGCCGTTGCGATCTGGAGCCGCTCGGCGTCCGGCCCCACGTCCTCCGGCTGGCGGTGGAACAGCGCGCTGCGACGGTCGTCGTCGAGGAATGCGTAGTGCCGCATTCGGGCCTCCGGGTGAGCCGTAGCGAGAGCGGGGGGCGATCGGCATGATCATTTCGGCGCAGATCGCACGCTAGTAGGTGGCCGCCTCCCCGCGGGCGCTTTTCATGTGACCGAAACCGAACGGACGCCCGTCAGCCGCCGAAGGTGGGGTCAGGGTTTGGGGCCAGGGTCAGACCCGCACGCTCTCCCGACCCTCGACCTCCGGCTCGCCGGCCTCACGCCGGCGCTTCGCGACAATGCTCGACCCCAGGGCAAGAGCGATGAAGCCGACCCCGATGAGGCCGGTCACGACCTCGGGGACCTCGTGCGTGATCGTGATCGCCAGTAGAACGGCGAGTGCACCGATCGCCCAGTGCGCCCCGTGCTCCAGGTAGATGTACTCCTGCAACGTGCCCTTGCGGACCAGATAAACGGTGAGCGACCGGATGTATAGCGCCCCGATGCCGAGGCCGGCGGCGATCACGAAGATCTCCTGCGTGATCGCGAATGCACCCACGACGCCGTCGAAGGAGAAGGAGGCGTCGATCAGCTCGAGGTAGAGGAACAGGAAGAACGCGGCCTTGCCGGTCGCGTGCTTCGCGTTCAGCACACCGCCGCGCTGTTCGGACGCCGCGGACGGCTGGACGCTGCCGGACTCCTGCCCGTCGGGATCGAGGTCGTCGGTATCGCTGTCGTCGTCGTCCTCACCGACACCCTGGGACTCGAAGTACTCGCCCAGCCCACGAACGCCCAGGTAGACGGCGAGGCCGGCGACACCGGCGGTCAGCACCTGCTGGGTCGCGCTCGTGCCGTTCTCCAACTCACTGAACCCTTCGGCCACCACGAGCAGCAGGGTCAGGGCGACGACGACCGAGAGCACGTCCAGCTTGCCGAGCCGACCGAGCGTGCGCTCGATCGGGCCCAGCCAGTGGATCTCCCGCTCTGGGTCGAACATGAAGTCGAGAAAGATCATCAGCAGGAAAATGCCACCGAACGCCGCGATGGACGGATGGGCCTGCGTCAGCTTCTCGGCGTACTGGTTCGGGTCGTTGAGAGCCAGCCGGAAGACCTCGGCCGGACCGATGTGCGCGGTCAGGGCCACGATCACGATCGGGAAGATCAGCCGCATGCCGAACACCGCGATCAGGATGCCGACGGTGAGGAAGATGCCCTGCCACCAGGGGCTCATGCGCCGCAGGATCGTCGCGTTCACGACCGCGTTGTCGAACGACAGCGAAATCTCGAGAACGGCGAGGATCGCGACGATGAGCGCGACCTTCGGTCCGCCGATGAGCGCGGCCGCCACGAGCGCGACGACCGTGACACCGATCGAGGCGCCGAAGATACGGACCACGGTGGGAACCCCCAATACAGACGACGAGCCGGGACACCATGAGGTGCCCCGGCCCGGTCAGGCTAGTGCAGCCACGCGACACGTTCTGATGCCGCGCCTAACGGTTTGGCCTCCGATGTGAACCGGACGCCGTTCAGATCGGACTCAGACGTTGACGCCGAAGTCCTGCGCGATGCCGCGCAGGCCGGCCGCGTACCCCTGGCCGACGGCGCGGAACTTCCACTCCGCGCCGTTGCGGTACAGCTCGCCGAAGACCATGGCGGTCTCGGTGGAGGCGTCCTCGGAGAGGTCGTAACGGGCGATCTCGGTGCTGCCGGACTGGTTCACGACGCGGATGAACGCGTTGCGGACCTGGCCGAAGTTCTGCTGGCGGGTGTCGGCGTCGTAGATGGACACCGGGAAGACGATCTTGTCGATCTCCTGCGGGACGGTGGCGAGGTTGACGTTGACCTGCTCGTCGTCGCCCTCGCCCTCGCCGGTCAGGTTGTCGCCGAGGTGCTCGATGGAACCGTCGGGGCTCTTCAGGTTGTTGAAGAAGATGAAGTGCTGGTCCGACAGGACCTTGCCGTCGGCCTTGCAGGCGATGGCGCTGGCGTCGAGGTCGAAGTCCGTGCCGGTCGTGCTGCGCACGTCCCACCCGAGGCCGACGGTGACCGCGGTGAGGCCCGGGGCCTCCTTGCTGAGCGAGACGTTGCCGCCCTTGTTGAGACTGACTCCCACTGCGCTGTTCCTTCCGTCATCGTCTGGCGTGCTCGGGTCGAACTTCGAGGTGCTGGTCGTCTGGTTCGCGTGCGTTCGCCGGTGACGACCGGAGATCGTCCGGTCCGCGAAGCCTAGTGACCGGGCGTGGCCCGTGTCTCGCGTGTCGGCAAGTCCGGTGTGTCCCGCTGTGCGTCGTCCACCTTCCTGATCGAGAAACGGGTGACTCGAGCGGTGGGTTCCCGGCCCGGCCTTTCGGCATCCTGGGGTGCCCGTGCCAGCCCTCGGTAGGGTCAGCGCAGTGATTGGCCGCATCGTGATCACTGACGTGGCACCCGTCGTCTCCTGTGGACGCTGGCCCGCGAAGGCGGTGGTCGGCGAGACGGTCCCCGTCACCGCCACCGTCTTCCGCGAAGGCCACGACCTCATCGGCGCCGACGTGGTGCTCCTCCGGCCCGACGGCACGGTCGCGGACGTCCGGCGCATGCGCCTCGTCTCGCCGCCGGGCACCGACCGCTACGCCGCGGACGTGGTCGTCGACACCGAGGGCGTGTGGAGCTTCCACATCCAGGCCTGGGCCGACACCCTCGCCACCTGGCAGCACGACATCGCGATCAAGGCCGCCGCAGGTCAGGGCCTCGACGAGCTCGCCGTCGACCTCGAGGACGGCGCCCTGCTGCTCGAGCGGGTGGCGACCGACGACGACGCCCCGGTCGCGGCCGAGCAGCAGCCGGCCCTCCTGCACGCGATCACCACCCTGCGCAACGAGACCCTGACCGACGTCGGCGACCGGATCGCCCCGGCGCTGGCTCCGGGGCTAGTGGCTGCGCTGTCCCACGCGCCGCTGCGCGACCTGCTGACCGCGGGCGAGACGTTCGATGTGCGCGTCGACCGGGAGCGGGCCCTCTACTCCGCCTGGTACGAGTTCTTCCCGCGCTCGGAGGGGTCGAGCCTGGAGCCGAACCGCTCCGGCACCTTCGCCGACGCGGCCGAGCGCCTCCCGGCCGTCGCCGACATGGGTTTCGACGTCGTCTACCTGCCGCCCATCCACCCCATTGGCGAGGTCAACCGCAAGGGCCCCAACAACACGCTGGTTC
>JAVEDQ010000345.1 GCA_030840885.1 Frankiaceae bacterium | reverse complement strand
GGCGGAGCGTGAAGCTGCTCCCCCACCGCTGCCGGGCACGGTCGCGGGCGGCGAGGATCGCGAGCTTGCCCATCGTGTAGCGGCCGTAGGTCGGGTCGAAGGTCGCCCGCTCCGCCTCGGCCCGAGCTGCGCTGCCCCGCAGGAAGGCGTCGGCCTCGAAGCGACGGGCGCCGTCCTCCACCGTCATCGCGCCGGTGTGCACCCCGAGCGACACCGCGAGCCGGGTCACCCGGATCAGCGCCTCCACCGCGACGCCGATCGCGTAGCGGGGGTCGCCGGCGCGGAAGCCCTGCTCGACGAACAGCTCCTCCGCGTAGTGCGCCCAACCCTCGATGAACGCCGTGGAGAGCACCAGCCGACGCGCGTCGGAAGCGGTTCGCCGCAGGGCGCGGCCGTGGGCGTAGTGCCCGGGCGTCACCTCGTGCACGGTGATGGCCGGCAACGTCGTGCGGCTGAAGACCGCCAGCCACTCCTCCTGGTCCTCCGCGGGCCAGGCGGGGTCAGGTGGGGTCACGTGGTACCAGGACGGGCCGTCCGGCTCGTAGGCCGCGGCCCACGACATCATCGCCATGGCCCAGCGACGCGACGGCGGTGCCGGCCCCACCAGGCAGGTGCCGCCCGGGTCGCCGAGCAGGTCGTGCTCGAGCGTGAAGGCGGTCGCCTCGACGATGAGTCCGCGAGCCTCGGCGTAGATCTCCTCCGGGGTGTCCGGGTGGTCGCGCAGCAACCGGGCCACCAGCTGCTCCGGCGGGGTGGAGGCGTCCAGCTGCGCGCAGGCCTCGGCCAGCAGCTCGCGCAACCGGTCGCGCTCGGCGTCGGCCTGCTCGGCGAGGCGGCCGAGGTCCACCTCGCTGCCCTCGCTCACCCCGAGCAGCAACTGCAGCCCGTCAGCTCCATAGGACGCGTCGGGCTCGCCACCGTCCGCCGCCTCGGACACGTGGGCGACGAGTCGGTCGGCGGCGGCCAGCGCGGCCTCGTCCTCCACGTCGGCGCTGAGGCCGCGGAGCGCCGGCAGCAGGGCCCGGGCCGTCGGAGCAGGGACCGCATCGAGTGCTGTGACCGCGGCATCGACGGCGTCCGGCCAGGCCGCCAGGTGGCGGCGCCTGGCCTCGGCCCGCTCCGCCGGCGGCGCGTAGTCCTTGTCGTAGCTGGCGAGGTCGAGGTTGCCGAGGTGGTGCACCGGATTGCGGCGATGGTCCTGCAGGGTGCCGAACACCGCCCGCAGACCAGCTGCTCCGAGAGAGACCAGCCGCTCGTCGAGCACATCTCCTGCAGAAGGAGCTCCACCGGGTCCGGCGTCCCGCTCCGTGGCCGCGAGCGTCGCGAGGCCCGCCAGGACGCCGCTCGGCGAGAGATCCTGGACGACACCGTCGTACTCGTGGCGTCCCGCCGCTTCCCGGACGTCCGCGATGCGCAGGTCACACATCGCTCGCAGCCGAGGCTCGAGCCGGGTGGCCTCGTTGGCCTGTGGAGCGTCGGACACGGGGCCCTCCGGAGCGGCGATCGACGGATGACGACCGAGCGCCTGACGAGCGAGGTCGGACCCGGACGGTACGGTTCTCATCCCGTCACGGACAGCTCGTCAGTGACGTTCTAAGGGCAGACGAAGCAGGACCACAGACGAAGCAGGACCAGAAACCAAGCAGGACCAGAGGAGGAACCGTGGCCGATCGTGGCTACCGCCGAGTTCTCGTGGGCACCGACGGCTCCGAGTCGTCGTACGGCGCCGTCGACCGCGCCGCGGCTGTCGCCGCCGGGTCCGGCGCAGAACTGGTGCTGATGTGCGCGTACCACCCGATGGACCGACGCGAGGAGGCCCGCGCCGCCGACCAGCTCGGCAACGACGCGTACAAGGTCCACGGGTCGAGTCCGGCGGAGTCGGTGCTCAGCGAGGCCGAGGACCGGGCCCGCGCCGCCGGCGCGACCAACATCCGCCACAAGGCGGTCGAGGGTGACGCTGCCGAGGCACTGATGCAGGCCGCCGTCGACGAGCAGATCGACCTGCTCGTCGTGGGTAACCGCGGCCTCAACCGCTTCGGCGGCCGACTGCTCGGCTCCGTCCCCGCGAACATCAGCCACACCGCGAAGTGCGACTTCCTCATCGTCCACACCACGTCGGGCCGCTGAACGACGTCCTCGGGCCGACCGGCCCGGGTCGGGTCGCACGGCGCGTTACCGCTCGCCGGGGCCGTCTGTCTGCTTCGCTGGAAAACGTCCCGGTCGAGGCATGAGCGGTGGCGACGTACCTTTGCGGAGGCTGGCCGTCCATCCCGGCCTGATCCGGACCGCGACCGACCGGCGGGAGGTGGCAGGTGATCGAGTTCGAGGGCGTCGGCGTGCTCCGCGCTCCCATGATGATCGCCGCGTTCGAGGGGTGGAACGACGCCGCCGACGCAGCGACCGCCGCCGTCGAGCACCTGGAGACGGTCTTCAGCGCACACCCCGTCGGGGCCGTCGACCCGGACGACTACTACGACTTCCAGGTCAACCGGCCGACGGTCGGCATCGTCGAGGATGACACCCGGCGCATCTCCTGGCCGACCACGCGCATCTCCGTCGCCCGGTTGCCGCAGAGCCGCCGCGACCTCGTCCTGGTCCGTGGCCTGGAGCCGAATATGCGCTGGCGGGGCTTCTGCTCCGAGCTCGTCGAGGCCGTGCACGCGCTCGGCGTCGACCTCGTCGCCACGATGGGTGCGCTGCTCGCCGACACCCCCCACACCCGCCCCGTCCCGGTCAGCGGGACCGCGTCGGACCCTGCGACGGCGTCGAAGCTGAACCTCGACCCGTCGCGGTACGAGGGCCCGACGGGCATCGTCGGGGTGTTCCAGGAAGCGTGTACCAGCGCCGACGTCCCCGCCGTGTCCTTCTGGGCCGCCGTCCCGCACTACGTGGCGCAGCCGCCGTGCCCGAAGGCGACGCTCGCGCTGCTGCGGCGCGTCGAGGATCTCCTCGACGTCGCCATCCCGCTCGACGACCTCGTCGAGCGCTCCCGTAGCTGGGAGCGGCAGGTGGACGAGCTCGCCGCCGGCGACTCCGACGTCGCCGACTACGTCCGCTCGTTGGAGTCGCGCGAGCCCGAGGACGCCCTGCCCGAGGCCAGCGGCGACGCCATCGCCGCCGAGTTCGAGCGCTACCTCCGCCGCCGCGCCGACGAGTAGCGGCTCGCGGGGCGCTGCCGTCAGCGGCACCGGGCGCCGTGAGCAAGATCGTGAGCAACCGAGAAGATCGACTCGCGGCGTGTCGCGCTCTGCTCTTCGGCATGTCGATCTTCCTCGTTGTCGGTCGACGACCGAGCCTGTGGACGGAGGATCCCGACGGCGCGCGGACGCGCCATCCTCGGGCCGATGCACCCAGACGACCAACCACTCACCCTGGCTGCGGCACGCGCTGAGGGCATCGGGCCGCGGGCGGTTCGGCGCCTGATCCGGGCCGGGGCTGCCGAGCTGCTGCCCGACGGACGCTTCGCATGGTGCCCGGACGTCGAGGTCGAGCGGCGTGCACTGGTCGGGTTGGGGTGCGACGTCGTCCTGTGTCTGGAATCGGCCGCGGCGCGCTACAGCTGGCCCCTGACCTCCGAGCTGCTGCACCTGGCCGTGCCTCGGACCCGGACGCGTGGCGCATGGCCGAAGGCGGAGTTGTACTGCCGTGACCTAGGGCCCGAGGACATCCGGCGACGCGACGGGTACCCGCTCACCTCGCCCGAGCTGACCGTCATCGACCTGGCCCGGTGGCGGGGTCTGCAGACGGCACTGGTCGGACTGGACGCCGCGCGGTCCAAGCGGCACACCAACGACCGGAAGATGCGGCGCGCCCTGGCCGCACGGATCGGCCACCCTGGCACCCATGTGGCGGGCGTCGCGCTGTCGTTGTCGAGCGAGGTGCGGCAATCCCCGCTCGAATCGATGTTCCGCTACCTCGTACACAGGGGCGGGCTCCCGACGCCGGTCGACCAGTACCTCATTCTGGCCGGTGGCCTACGCATAGGGCGGGTCGACTTCGCCTGGCCCGAGGCGATGCTCGTCGTCGAACTCGACGGCTACGAGTTCCACCGCAGCCACAGCGTCTTCCGCGATGACCGGCGACGCGACCGTGCGCTCGAACTGAGCGGGTGGCGCGTGCTGCGCTACACGAAGGCGGATCTCGACGAGACGCCGGACGTCGTGATCGCCGAGGTCCGCGCGGTGCTCACCGACCGCGGGCTCCTCTGACGATCGGCAGCATGATCACGAACAACGAGGAAGATCGACTCACGGCGTGTCGCGGCCCCTCCTCGGCGTGTCGATCTCCTCTGTTGCTGACGATCTTGCCGACGCCCTACAGGCGCACACCGAGCAGTGCGTCGACGAGCTCGCAGACCAACCCGGGCGCGGACTCGTCGCGTCCGCCGGTGGTGACCGCTTCGCGGGCCCAGCGATCGACGGCGAGCAGGGCGGACGGGGTGTCCAGGTCGTCGGCCAACCGCTCGCGCACCCGGGCGAGAAGTGCGTCGGCTGACGGACCACTCGGCCGCGACACCGCGTCGCGCCAGCGGGCGAGGCGCTCGGAGGCGGCGGCCATCTCGGCGTCGCTCCACTCCCACGCATCGCGGTAGCGGTGTGCGAGCAGGGCGAGGCGGATCGCCGACGGGTCGTTGCCCGCTTCCCGAAGCGCGGAGATGAAGACGAGGTTGCCCAGCGACTTCGACATCTTCTCGCCCCGGTAGGCGACCATCGCGGCGTGCACGTAGCTGCGGGCGAACGGCCAGGCGCCCGTCGCGACCTCGGCGTGCGCGGCGCCGCACTCGTGGTGCGGGAAGACGAGGTCGGTGCCGCCGCCCTGGACGTCGATGGTGTCACCGAGATGCTCGAGAGCGATGGCCGCGCACTCGACGTGCCAGCCGGGCCGGCCGCGGCCGAACGGCGAGTCCCAGCCGGGCTCCCCCGGCCGCTGCGCGAGCCAGAGCAGCGGGTCGAGGGGGTCCTTCTTGCCGGGACGGTCGGGGTCGCCGCCCATCCCCTTCGCGAGCTCGACCATCTTCTCGTACGGAAATGAGCCGACCTCGCCGAAGCGGGGGGCGGACGCGACCGAGAAGTACAGGTCGCCGTCGATGTCGTAGGTGGCGCCCTTGTCCTGCAGCCGCTCGATGAGCGCGACGATGAGGCCGATGGCTTCCACGGCACCGACGTAGTGCGCCGGCGGCAGGATGCGCAGCGCCTCCATGTCACCGCGGAACCGCTCGGTCTCGCGTTGGGCGAGCTCGCGCCAGTCCTCGCCGTCGCGGTTCGCGCGTTCGAGCAGCGGGTCGTCGACGTCGGTGACGTTCTGGACGTAGGTGACCTCGTGGCCGGCGTCGCGCAGCACGCGCTGCAGCACGTCGTAGACCAGATAGGTGGCGGCGTGCCCGAGGTGCGTCGCGTCGTAAGGCGTGATGCCGCAGACGTACATGGTGGCCGTCGCGCCGGGTGCGAGGGGCCGTACCTCGGAGCCGGCGGTGTCATAGACCCGCAGCGGGAGACCGGTGCCGGGGAGCCGGGGCACCTCCGGAGCCGACCACGCACGCATACTGCGAACGGTACCGGCGCACATCCTCGCGACCGGGCAACCCCAGCTCCCAGGAGGCAGACGTGCGGACCTTCACCAGCGCGCAGGATTGGCTCGACGCCCAGGGCGAGACACTCGGCACCAGCGACTGGGTCGAGATCACCCAGGACATGGTCAACAAGTTCGCCGACTCCACCGGCGACCACCAGTGGATCCACGTCGATGTCGAACGCGCCAAGAAGGAGAGCCCCTTCGGCGGCCCCATCGCGCACGGTTTCCTCACGCTGAGCCTGCTGCCGAGCCTCGGCTGGCAGGTGTTCACCAGCGAGGGCGCGAAGATGGGCGTCAACTACGGCTGCAACAAGGTCCGCTTCATGGCACCGGTGCCGGTGGGTTCGAAGGTCCGCGACACGCTCGTGCTCAGCGAGGCGAAGCTGATCCGCGAGACGCTGCAGACCGTCATCACCCACACCATCGAGATCGAGGGTGTCGAGAAGCCGGCCTGCGTGGCCGAGTCCGTGACGCTGATCTACTTCTAGGTCTGAGACGGTCCGCCGGCTAGAACGGCGGCCATGGGATCGCCGGCCAGTCGCCGGACGGATGCGGGAACACGCCGCTGGTGAGCAGCCGGTCGAGACGGCGGTCGTAGGCGGCGACCTCGGTCGGCGTCAGCAGCTCGGTCAACCGGTTCAGCAGCGTCGTGTCCGCCTGCAGCTGCTGGAGCACCGCGCGCTCGTCGTCGGTGAGCCGGCGGCC
>JAVEDQ010000334.1 GCA_030840885.1 Frankiaceae bacterium | reverse complement strand
AAGTCCGACCGGCTCTTCGACGTGATCGAGCGGCTCCGCCTCCCCACCGTGTTCTTCGCCGAGGGCGGCGGCGGCCGGCCCGGCGACACCGACTACCCGATCGTCTCCGCACTCGACGTGCCCACCTTTGCGGCGTGGGGGCGCCTCTCCGGGCTGGTCCCCCGCATCGGGGTCGTCGGCGGGCGCTGCTTCGCGGGCAACGCCGCGAGCCTCGGCAGCTCCGACGTCACCATCGCCACCGCCGACTCCAGCATCGGAATGGGCGGCCCCGCGATGATCGAGGGAGGCGGCCTGGGGGTCGTCGGTCCCGATGAGGTCGGCCCGGCCGCCGTCCAGTACGCCAACGGCGTCATCGACGTCCTCGTCGACGACGACGCCGCCGCGGTCGCTGCGGCCCGCCAGGCGCTGTCCTACTTCCAGGGCCGCACCGCGACGTGGGAGTGCGCCGACCAGCGGCTGCTGCGTACGGCGGTGCCGGAGAACCGGCTCCGCGTCTACGACGTCCGCGCCGTGATCGACACCCTCGCCGACTCGGGCTCGGTGCTCGAGCTGCGCGGCGGCTTCGCCCCGGGCATGGTCACCGCGCTCGCCCGGCTCGAAGGGCGGCCGCTCGGCATCCTCGCCAACAACCCGGCGCACCTGGCCGGCGCCATCACCAGCGACAACGCCGACAAGGCGGCCCGGTTCCTGCAGCTCTGCGACGCCTTCGACCTGCCGGTGCTCTTCCTGTGCGACACCCCCGGGATCATGGTCGGCCCGGAGGCGGAGCGTACCGCCCTGGTCCGGCACGCGAGCCGGCTGTTCGTCACCGCCGGGAGCCTCGACGTCCCGTTCGGCACGGTCGTGCTGCGCAAGGGCTACGGGCTCGGGGCGCAGACCATGGCCGGCGGCGGGTTCCTGGAGACGCTGTTCACGGTCTCCTGGCCGACCGGCGAGTTCGGGGCCATGGGTCTCGAGGGCGCCGTCAAGCTCGGGATGCGCAAGGAGCTGGAGGCGATCGCCGACCCCGCCGAGCGACAGAAGATCTTCGAGCAGGTCGTGGCGATGGCCTACGAGCGCGGCAAGGCCGTCGGGATGGCGAGCGCGCTCGAGATCGACGACGTCATCGACCCCGCCGACACCCGGCGTGTGGTCGCCGCAGCCTTCGCCTCCGCCCCGGAGCCGCTGCCGCGGGTCGGCAAGAAGCGGCCGATGGTCGACACCTGGTGAACCCGCCGTCGGACCAGAGTCTCGAACCGCAGGCGGATCAGCCGGCGAGCCAGGCGTCGATCAGCCGGCGGGCGATGGAGACCGTGGGCGGCGCCCAGATCGTGCCGTCGCGCAGTGCGGTGCGCAGTTCTTCGCGGCCGAACCAGCGGGCGTCGTCGAGCTCGACCGGATCGGGATGCACCTCGCCGACGTCGGCCACCGCGGTGTAGGCGAGCATGAGGCTGGACGGGAACGGCCACGGCTGGCTACCGGTGTAGCGCAGGTCGTAGGCATGCAGGCCGGCTTCCTCCGCGACCTCGCGGACCACCGACTGCTCGGCCGACTCGCCCGGTTCGACGAACCCGGCCAGGCAGGAGTAGAGACCGTCCGGCCAGCCGCGGTTGCGTCCCAGCACCGCCTGCTCGCCGTCGGGCGAGGTGACAAGCACGATCATCGCGGGGTCGGTGCGCGGGTGGTGCTCCGAGGAGTCCACCGGGCAGAACCGCAGCGAACCGGCGGCCCGCACCTCGGTCACGGCGCCGCAGCGCGGGCAGTGCACCGAACGATCCAGCCATGTCAGCAGCGCGACGGCGTGGACCAGCAGGCCGGCGTCGCGGTCGTCGAGTGCGGCCCCGACCTCGCGCAGCAGGGCGGGCCGGGCCTCGTCGGTGGCGGGCAGGCTCTCCACGCGTCGCGCGAAGTACGTGCTGGTCCCGTCGTCGCCGAGGAACAGGATGTCCTCGGGCAGCTCTCCCTCCGCGACGCCGAGGTGCAGCCGGGGCGGTGGGCCTCCGTCGGTGAGCCGCTCGGAGCCGAGCCCGGTGCCCGTGACGCCGGCCGGGACCGCGGCCACGAGCACCCGGTACTCGGCGTCCAGCAGGAGCACCTGCCCGCGGGTGGACCAGGCGTCGGCCAGCCACTCCCGGTCGGTGCGGTGGTCGGCGGAACGGTCGACGGCTGCCCGGCTCAGCGCCGGAGCGGGCTGCCGGTCCAGGGGCGCGTCCGTTCCAGGGCCGGTTCCAGGGCGGGTTCCAGGGCCGGTTCTAGGACCACCGCCGGGCGGGACGGTCATGCGCTGCGAGTCGCCTCCGCTTCGGTGAGCACCGGCTCGTGGCTGTCCAGGGCCGCCAGTGCCGCGACGAAGGGCTCGATCTTCTCGCGGTCGCCCAGCAGCACCGGCACCAGCCGTGCCGGTGCGAGCACGGATGCGGCGACGGCCAGCACGTCGTCGGCGGTGACGCGGGCAAGGGCCCGGGGGTGCTCGGCGAGGTACTCCGGACCCACACCCGACCCGGCCAGCACCGACAGGGTGCTCGCGAGGCCGCTGGAGGTCGACGTCGACAGCGC
>JAVEDQ010000319.1 GCA_030840885.1 Frankiaceae bacterium | reverse complement strand
GCTTACGAGGGCCGGTCAGGTCATCGAGTGGTCAGCAGTGACGGCGACGATGGGCAGCCGAAGCGTCCCGGGGGCGTGCTCAGGCACCACCGGCCGCTGCGGAGAGACCGGCGAGACCGGGCGGTAGCGGCTGCCGAGTGGCGGGCGAGGATCCGCTGCACCGTTGTTCGGCCATCGGGCCATGGCTCGTTCCGCTTGAGCAGTGATGGTCAACGATGGGTTGACGCCGAGATTGGCCGAGATGGCCGACCCGTCGACCACGTGCAGTCCCTGGTGACCGTACAGCCGCTGGTAACCGTCGATCACGCCGGTCGCGGCGTCTTCACCGATGACGGCACCTCCGATGAAGTGAGCCGTCATCGGCATGTTCAGAAGTTCGCCCCAGGTCCCGCTGGGATCGCCGCCGATGCGACGGGCGACCCGCCGGGTGGCATCGTTGGCGACCGGGATGGAGGTCGGGTTCGGGGTGCCGTGCCCGGCCCCCGAAACCAGCATCCCGCCCTTGCCAAAAGGACCGCGCCGCCAGCGGACGGTGAGCGAGTTGTCGAGCGACTGCATGACGAGGGCGATGACGGTGCGTTCCGACCAGTGCCGCACGTTCAGGCTTCGTAGCAGCTGCCGGGGGCGGCGCAGGACCTGCCCCAGCTTGTGCAGCAGGCCACCTTTGCCGTCGGTCATGACCGTCGCCAGGAGGCCCATGAGGTTGCTGCCGCGCCCGTACCGGCAGGGCTCGATGTGGGTGTCGTCGTCCGGATGCCACGAGGATGTGATGGCCACACCTTGGGTGAAGTCGACATCGGAGCGGCGGGGCATCGAAGCGGTGAGGATGGCTTCGGAGTTGGTGCGGGTCAGCTCACCCAGCCGGGGTGAGACGTGCGGGAGCACGCCCTGGTCGCGCATCCGGTGCAGCAGCTTCTGGGTCCCCCACGTGCCGGCGGCGAAGACCACCTGATCGGCTTCGAAGGTGCGCCGGTCACGCGAACCCCACCGGCCCGAAGGCGTCGTCTCGACCAGATACCCGCCGTCCGGGCTCGGTCGTACGGCGGTGACGGTCGTGTCGGGAACGATGCGTGCGCCCGCGCGCTCGGCGAGCGCAAGGTAGTTGCGGTCCAGCGTGTTCTTGGCTCCGTGGCGACAGCCACTCATGCACTCACCGCACTCGATGCAACCCCGCCGGGTCGGGCCGACACCGCCGAAGAACGGATCGGCGACCTCCAGCGCCGGCTCCTTGCGCCCGTCGCGCCCGAAGAAGACGCCGACCTGAGTAGGGCTGACGGTGTGCCCGGCCCCCATCTCCTCAGCGACCGCCTTCATCACCTCGTCCGAAGGAGTGAAGCTCGGCTGGGTCACCACACCGAGCATGCGCCGCGCCTGGTCGTAGTAGGGCGCCAGTTCCTGCCGCCAGTCGGTGATGTCGCGCCACTGCGGGTCGGCGTAGAACGCGGGCGACTTCGGTTCGTACAGGGTGTTCGCGTAGACCAGTGATCCGCCACCGACCCCGGCTCCGGCCAGGATGAACGAGTCGCGCAGAACGTGGATGCGCTGAATCCCGTGGCAGCCCAGCCTTGGCGCCCACAGGAACCGTCGGACCTGCCATGACGACTTCGGCAAGGTGTCGTTGGTGAAGCGGCGCCCGGCCTCGATGACCGCGACGCGGTAACCCTTCTCGGCGAGCCGCAGCGCACTCACGCTCCCGCCGAAGCCGGAGCCGATGACGACCACGTCGTAGGTCGAGGGGTCAGCGCTCACGTCGAGCTCCCGTCATGCGGCACTCGTGCTGGGAAGTTGTTCGCGATCAAGCCAAGGCTTCGTCGGCATCCGGAAACTGTAGGCGAGGCCGGGCAACTGCTCATGGCGTTGGGTGGCCTGCCCGGTCGGAGGTCCCTTGACGGCCCCCGGCGCGGCAAGCGCCCGGACCATTCGAGATCCGAACGCATACGCCAGCAGGGGTTGGTCAGGCGAAGCAGGTAGCCCGGCAGGCTGAGGACGCGCACGAATCACACCAGGCGTTCCCGGCGCGCCGCAACGTCGGGTCGAACTGTTGCTTTAGTTCGCGAGCCACTGCAGGGTGCTCCCAACGGTTGTCGCAGGAGAGGTAGGGCCGGCTGCGTGCAGGCGAACGATCTTTCGGGGTTGGGCAAGCTGACCGGTCGGGCGCTGTCAGCCGGTACCAGTCGCATCGGCGAGCTGCACGCGAACATCGCGTCGCGCGTGTTCCGCGCGGTGGGACCGCTGTCGCGGCCGGTTCAGGTGGTGCACGACCGGCTAACCGCCGCGGCGTACGGCACGGTCGCGAAGGTCCTCGACGGAAGCAGCCGCGGTCTCGGCGAGGTCGCCGCACGCCGAACCGGCGCCGGCTCCGGCTCCCGCTCCGAACAGCGTCTGGCCGACCACCCGACCGGCCGCGTCCTGCTTGCTGTCCTCAACGGCGCGCACGGCGACCTCATCGAGCGCGAGATCGCCGAGCTCGCTCTGCCCATGGCCCTCCGCATCGCCGGACACGACCTCCCGGCCGTGCCCGCCGCGCTCGCGGGCGCCTACCCGGAGGCGACGCCACGACTGGCGGTGTTCCTGCACGGGCTGGTCGAAACCGAGGATGCATGGCGCTACCGCGCCGAGCAGCATCACGGCGACCGGACCGTCACCTACGGTTCGCTACTGCACCGGGACCTGGGCTACACCCCGGTCTGGGTGCGCTACAACACCGGGCTGCGGATCTCCGACAACGGCCGGCTGCTGGACGCGCTGCTGGACGCGCTCGTCGAGGCGTGGCCGGTGCCGGTCGAGGACGTGGTGCTCATCGGGCACTCGATGGGCGGGCTGGTTGCCCGCAGCGCCCTGCACACCGGCGGCGGCGGCACCCCTGCGGGTGAGCGGCGCTGGCCCGGCCTGGTCCGGGACACGATCACGCTCGGCTCGCCGCATCTCGGCGCCCCACTCGAGCAGGGCGCCAACGTTCTCACCCACCTACTCGGCCGGCTCGGCGAGACCCGTCCCCTGGCGAACGTGCTCGCCGCCCGCAGCGTCGGCATCAAGGACCTTCGCTACGGCAACCTGATCGAGGACGACTGGCAGGGTCACGACCCCGACGCGCTGCTGACCAACACCCGCACCGACATCCCCCTGCATGACGGTGCCCGGCACTTCGCCGTGGTCGCGACCCTCGCCGGCGACGCGGACGCGCCGATCGGGGACCTGCTCGGCGACCTGCTCGTCCGACCCAGGAGCGCGTGCGGTGACTCGGGCGACGACCGTCGGATGGCGTTCCCCGCCGACCACATCGCCCGCCTGGCCGGCTTGCACCACTTCGACCTGCTCAACCACCCGCGGGTCTACGAGCACATGCTCGCCTGGCTGCGGACCTCGCAGCCCGAACGGCAACAGGAGCCGGGGAGCGCAGCACTCATCGACGCCTGAACAGGACCACCGGGGACGCCTCGCCGCCCTCGACGGGCGCGCCGATCGTCCTGCCATGCCAGCAGGACCGCCGTGTGCACTCCACGTGCGGCGGGGCACGCCGGAAGCAGCGACTGATAGCACATCCGCCGACCGCAGAAGGAGACGTTGATGGACACCGACAACCTGGGCGAGGCCCTGGGCGAGGCGCTCGGCACGGACTTCCTGGACATCACCGCCGAACTCGGCGATGACGAGCGGGACTACCTGCAGCGGACCCGGGCGTTCGTCCGGGTCGAGGTGCTGCCGGTCATCTACGACTACTGGGAACGTGCCGAATTCCCGTTCGACCAGGTCCGACGCATGGGCGAACTCGGGCTCGTCAGCGACGGAATCGACTACCCCGGCGTGCCGAAGATGAGCGCCGCCTCGGCCGGGCTGGTGGCCATGGAAATCACCCGCGGCGACGGC
>JAVEDQ010000294.1 GCA_030840885.1 Frankiaceae bacterium | reverse complement strand
TGCTGCCGTGCAGTTCAGCGCTCATCCCGGGCGGGAGTTGCCGCTGGCCGTTGCCGTTCTGCTCCGGGCCGCTGACCTGGGCACGGAGCTCCTCGAACTGGCTGCGGAGCTGGGCGACGCCGCGGCGGGCGGCGCGCTTGGGGCTGACGATGTCGGCGATGGCGTCGATCGTCTGCGCGAGCTCGGCGCGCGTGTCCTCGATCTGTCGCTGGATCTGAGCGGGGTCCTGCGGCACGGGCTCGCTGCCTTCCTGGCGTTTCTCGGTCTCGGCGGTTCTCGGTTCCGGCGAACGGGTTCGGTGCAGTATCCCTCGCCCCGGGGCGCTTCTAACCCGGCCCGCCGGACCGAACCGCTGATCGTGGGCGTCTTCATGCTTGCGCCGGCTGCTCGCTAGGCTGCAAGCCGTGCCTCGCCTAGAACCTGGAGACCCCGCGCCCGACTTCACGCTGTCCGACGCCGACGGCAACGAGGTGTCGCTGGCCGACCACCGCGGCAAGCGCGTGATCGTCTACTTCTACCCGGCGGCGTCGACGCCAGGCTGCACCAAACAGGCTTGCGACTTCCGCGACAACCTGGCCGAGCTCGAGTCGCAGGACTACACGGTGCTCGGCATCTCCCCCGACAAGCCGGCGAAGCTCGCCAAGTTCCGCGATGCGCAGTCGCTCACGTTCCCGTTGCTGTCCGATCCCGACCGCACCGTCCTCGAGGCCTACGGCGCGTTCGGCGAGAAGAAGCTGTACGGCAAGACGACCGTCGGCGTCATCCGGTCGACGTTCGTCATCGACGCCGAGGGCAAGGTCGAGAAGGCGCTCTACAACGTCAAGGCCACCGGCCACGTTGCCAAGCTGATGCGCGAGCTCCCCGCCGCCTGAGCGGCACCCCTGAGCGGCACCCGCCGAGCGGCACCGCCTCAACAGCACCGCCCGGGCAACCCGTTGGCCGGAGCCGGGATGCGGCGGCAGACTGGACGACGCGCGGGAGTGGTGTAACGGCAGCCACGGCAGGTTTAGGTCCTGTTGCCCGAAAGGGCGTGGGGGTTCGACTCCCCCCTCCCGCACTTTTGCATGGAGGCCTGGGGCGCGCTCACGAAGACGACGATGGCCCGGCCGGCACCGCAGGTCGCCGGCTTCTCCAACGCCGGAGACGCCCGCTCTGTCGTCCTCGCCGGCCTCCGGGAACGCGCACTCGTCGCCCGGGACAATCCGAGCTCGTCCCTGTGGCTGTTCGAGTGGTCCGCACCCGACGGCTGCGACATCGACGACCAGCATGCGTGTTGCTCGTCGACAAGGCCTACTCCCACCCCGGCACCCGCGCCGCGCTCCGCGCCCGCGGGATTCGAGCCACCATCCCCGAGCGCGACGACCAACTCGCCCGCCGCCGCGCCCGCGGACCCGGTCGCTCGTACGCCTTCAACGCCGAGCTCTACAAGAACCGCAACGTCGTCGAACGATGCTTCAGCCGGTCGAGCAATGGCGAGGAATCGCCACCCGCAACGACAAGACCGCCAGCAACTATCGCGGTGGCGTCCTGCTCGTCAGCCTCGTCCTCTGGACCCCGTGCATGATCCAGGAGACACGCCCTAGTCACGCTCACTCATCGTCTGTCGGAATGGCAGGTTTCCCCAGACCTTCGGCTCGGTCGGTCGACTATGAGACAGAGACGACAAATCGATCCCGGATAGAGACTCAGCGTTTTGGACGGGTCGTCTCCGTGAGTCGGCGTTAATCCCTACGCTCCCTGGTGGCGGGCGCCAAGCCGGCACCGGGCGGGAGCGACCTCTTGCCTATTGGCCGGATTCCTCGAGCAGCACCAGGGCCTGCGCTGCCCGGAATAACTTGTTGCGCCCGAGGTCGCCGACGGTCTTGATGTTCAGCGCCTGCTGCAGCAGCTCGGCGTCCTTGTCAGTGACGCCGGCCAGCGCCGCCACAGGCGCCTTCAGCAGCTCAGACAGGTCTGTGTTCTCGTACTGCTTGTCGAGCAGCCTGGACAGGTCGGCGCTGACGGCCATGTGGTCCTCCTTGGGGGTCGGGGACCGCCTACCCCGGGTGGGGTCGCTCAACATCGTGACGAGGTGTCGGTCCGCGTCCCTCGGCCCGTGCCGTGGCAGCCCACCCGTAACGGCACGGGCGACCCCCTCCGCGTGGCATTGTTGCTAGCGACAGCGAGATCAGCCCGTATGCAAATTCGCGAAGCGGCACATATCCCCCGGTAGTGGAGACCTCCCGTGCAGATGTCGAACTTCCCGGATGTTCAGCCGGCACGACGGCTGCTGGCAGTCGGATTAGTGCTATTCGGCATCATGTTCATCGTGAACATAGGGACAGCGATCCTCGCGTTCTCCAATCATGACTCCGATCGTTGGATAGCAGTGCTGCGACTCGGAGTGAGCATCGGGGCCGCTGTTCTCCTATGGAGGGGATACGTGCTCTTGGCGGTGCTTGCCGAACGCGCAGCGATCTATCGCCAGGTAATCGAGAAGGATCTGCCGCGACTGACAGCCATCGTCAAGGACCGACACCCCGGAAGCCCTCTCGACGAGGTCGAAGCTGAGCACGTCGGAGACAGTCTCAAGCTAGAGAGGGGACGAGCGAGCAGTTGAGGACATCCCCCACTAGCCGCGCCCGGGTGGCTACTTCGCCATCGGCGCCCTGCCGACCAACTGCGAGGTAGGGGCCGGCCCTTCCTCCTGCCTCATGGCAGGAGCCTGCCTCAACGCCTGCGGCGCCGCCCGTTGCAGATGTACGGCGCAAGCAGTTGCTCCAGCGCGGCGTTGTCGTCGGCGCAGAGGTCGACCTCGCTGGCCTTCGATCTTGAACGAGCGGGTCGCTTCGACCTCGACCCACCATTCCGTCAGGTCGTGCATGTCGCACACCTTCACCAACGCCATGGTGATGTTGTACCTGGCCTTGACTAGCACGCGGTCTCCGCACCTATGGCAGGTCTGGACTGGTGGTCACACCGCGCTGCCGACCTGGGGGGCGGCGCTGAGGTCGCGACAGTTACCCCTCTCGGACTGCGTAGGTCACGTGGTCACCCGCTGCGTCGGCTCCGCGCGGTCCGGCTGGCGGGCCCGCCTTACCTACACCAC
>JAVEDQ010000145.1 GCA_030840885.1 Frankiaceae bacterium | reverse complement strand
CACCCGTCGATGCGTCCGTCGGAATTCCCGTGCGCTCGACCGTCATTTCCGCAACTCCCATTCCAGCAGCATAAACGCCACCGGACTTCGGCTGCATGCCACCCGTCCGCTGGGGGCCCTCCCAGAGATCGTCGAGCTCCCTCGTCAGATCGGCTCCGAACCGGTGGCCGCGAGCACCGCGGTCCGCGTCGTGCCGCGGATGACGATTCGCGCAGCGGCGTCCGCGGCGTGCTCGACGGTCACCTCCGCGCCCGCTCCACCGTCGACGACGTAGCGCCCTGCCGGCAGGACCAGCACCGCGGCACCGCGGGCGTGCGCCTCGACCTCGGCGGGTGCCGCCACGAAGTGCAGGTTGACCTCGCCGTCGTCGTTGTCTGCCCGAACGACGGTTCCGGTGAGTTCGCGGGCGGCCAGCGTCCCGCGGCCGACGGACAGCTCGAGGTCCGCGCCGACGCCCCAGAGGGTGATGTCGCCCTCGGCGATGCGGGCGGTGACCGTCGCGTCGTCGGTCACGTCGAGCCGGACCCGCACCTGGCCGGACCCACCGGCGATGTGCACCGTGTCGCCGGTGTCGCCGGAGCGCCGGACGGTCACCCCGCCGGGCTCGCGCATCGCCGCGAGCCGCGCTCGCCAACCCGTGACGGCGATGGTGGTGCGCACCCGCGCATCCCGAGGCCGGCGCCCGATCTCGATGCGGCCCGCCTGCAGGACGACCTCGACGTGCCGCACCCCGGCCAGACGTTCGTCGGTCGTCTCGGAAACCCAGTGCGCCCTCCGCCGAGCAGCGCTGCGGGTCCGCGCGGGCGAGGAGGGCTGGGTCATCGGTGGTAACGCTCCGGGGTCGACAGAGTTGTGTGCCATGCGCCGACTCGACCGGTTGATGAACGGCGTGCTCGACGTATCGTCCCACTATGACGGCCGGCCCTGCAGCTTCCGCCGATCGTTCGCTGCTCGCAGCTGACCTGCGCGAACGGGTACAGACAGTACTGACGCGCTTCCTCTCCGAACAGTCCGCGGTGCTCGAGACCATCGGCACGGACCTCGAGCCGGTCACCGACGCGCTGCGCGAGTTCCTCCTCGACGGCGGCAAGCGGCTGCGCCCGACCTTCGCCTATTGGGGGTACCGCGGCGCCGGCGGCCAGGACGGCGACAGCATCCTCCGCGCAGCGGCGTCGCTGGAGCTGCTGCACGCCTGCGCGCTGATCCACGACGACGTGATGGACGGGTCCGACACCCGCCGCGGACACCCGGCCGTGCACCGGCGCTTCGCCGTCCTGCACGACAAGCAGGCATGGGAGGGCTCGTCGGACACCTTCGGGGAGAGCGCGGCGATCCTGCTCGGCGACCTGTGCCTGGTGTGGGCCGAGCAGATGCTGACCACCAGCGGCCTCCCGGAGACGGCGCTGGTGCGCGCCCGCGGGGTCTACGACGAGATGCGGGTCGAGCTGATGAGCGGTCAGTACCTCGACCTGCTCGAACAGGCGCGCGGCGGCCACGACATGGCGCGGGCGCTACGGGTCGCCCGCTACAAGAGCGCGAAGTACACGATCGAACGGCCGCTGCACGTCGGCGCCGCGCTGGCCGGCGACGATCCGGAGGTGCGCACCGTCTACAGCGACTACGGGCTCCCGCTCGGCGAGGCCTTCCAGCTGCGTGACGACGTCCTCGGCGTCTTCGGCGACCCGGAAGTCACCGGCAAGCCCGCGGGCGACGACCTTCGCGAGGGCAAGCGCACCGCCCTCATCGCAATGGCCCTCGACCACGCCGACCCCGCGCAGGCGGCCGTGGTGCGCGAGCACCTCGGCGACCCCGAACTCGAGCGCGGTGGCGTCGAGGCGCTGCGCACCGTCATCTCCGACACCGGAGCGCTCGACAAGGTCGAGGCGCTCATCGAGCAGCGCACCCAGCAGGCCCTCGGAGCTCTCGACGTCGCGGCCCGGCGCGGCACGATCGCCGCGGAGGCGGCCGAGGTCCTCCAGGACCTCGCCGTCGCCGCGACGACCCGCCGCGTCTGAGCCGCTACTTCTGAGCCGCTACTTCTCGTCGTCCTCGGACTTGTCGTCCTTGGAACTCTTACCTCTGAGCTTGGCCGCGATAGCCCGGATCGGTGAAGATCCGGACTTCTTGTCCTTCGCCTTCTCGTCGTCATCTGACTTCTCGTCGTCATCCGACTTCTCGTCGCCGTCCGACTTCTCGTCGTCATCCGACTTCTCGCCGTCGTCCGACTCGTCGTCGGTTGCGGACTCGTCGTGCTCGTCATCGGCGCTGTCGCTGTCGGAGTCACCGTCGGAGTCGTCGTCGGAGTCGTCGTCGGAGTCGTCCTGCTGGGCCGCGGCCTGCTCCTCGGTCGCGGCCTGCTGCAGGACGCCGAACGTCGCTCCCTGCGGATCGCGCAGCCCAGCGAACTGCCCGACCGAGGGCATGTCGACCGGGCCGGCGAGCAACTCGCCACCCACCTGCTGCACCTGCTCCACGACGGCGGCGCAGTTCTCGACGGCGAAGTAGACGGTCCAGTTCGGCGCGATGCCCTCGCCGAGCGCCTCGGCCGGCAGGATTCCCGCGACGGGCGCGCCGTCCAACGAGCAGGTCGTGTAGGCCTGGCCGTCCAGCTCCTGGGCCGAGACCTCCCAGCCGAGCACGGTCTCGTAGAAGCTGCCGGCGGCCTCCGGGTCGTTGGTCGCGAGCTCAAACCAGTCCATCGCACCCGGCTCGTGCATCAGCTCGGCGCCCATCCGCGAACCGGCCTGCCAGAGCCCGAACATCGCGCCGGTCGGGTCCTGCACGAGCGCCATGCGCCCGGCCTCCCCGACGTCGAAGGGCTGCGCGTGCACGGTGCCGCCGGCGTCGAGCACCTTCTGTGCCGTCTCCGACGCGTCGTCGACCGCGATGTAGACCAGCCACAGCGGGGGCACGCCCCGCTGCTTCATCGCATCGCTCTGCTCGTAGAGCGCCGCGACGTCCTTGCCGTCCTGCCGGAGCAACGTGTAGATGCCGGCGGGGCCGCTCGGTGTGTTCTCGGCCTCCCACCCGAACACGCCCGCGTAGAAGCCGGTGGCCGCCAGCCCGTCAGTGGTGCCCAGGTCAGCCCACGAGGGGGTGCCGTGCTGGTGTTTCGGAGCGTCGCTCATCGCCGCCTCTTCTCGCCGGCCCGGCCTCGTCGGCGGGTACGGCGCATGGGATGTCAGGAGTCGCCAACTAGCATGTGGCTGTGCGCACCGTAGTCGGTCCCACCGACAGGGTTGTCGTGGTGGGTGCCGGATTGGCTGGTCTGTCGGCCGCCCTCCGGCTCGTCGGCGCGGGCCGCAACGTCACCGTCC
>JAVEDQ010000107.1 GCA_030840885.1 Frankiaceae bacterium | reverse complement strand
GGGTGTTCCGGCCGGGTGCATGCCCCGCGGTAGGGCCTCGCGCAGCCGCGCCACCGCTGCGGCCAGGTCCGCATCGAGGTCGTCCGGCAGGGCGTCGAGCAGGCCGACGGCCAGCGGGAAGTCGCCGAGGCCGGCCGCCAATGCGGCCACGAAGACGAGGTCGTGCTCGCCGAGCTCAGCGACGTCGACGTCGCTGAGGCGGTTGGCGGCGTCTTCCGCCAGCCCCAGCGCGTCCAGGCACCGGGCCTGCCCGACCCGGCACTGCGGGTCGTCGCCGGCGTACTCCCACAGGCGTAGCGCGAGCCCGGGGGAGGACCCCTCGTGCTGCTGCGCGGCGGCGATGACGCCGGCCCGGCTCATCCGCTTCAGCTGGGGCTGCATCGCCCGCCACGTCCGGTCGACGTCGCCGATCTGCCACTCGCCGACGCTGTGGCGGCGCAGCGCCGCGAGCAGGGCGGCCTGGTCGTCGGCGTCGAGTTGCGCGAGAACGGCCTCGAGCGCCGCCGGAACGTGCTGGGCGAGTTCAGCCAGCACGTCGGCCCAGTCCTCGCGCTGCCGACGTAGCGCGAGGGCGAGCACGCTCCACGCGGTGAACGCGCCGCTGTGGTCCCGGGCGAGGGGGAACAGCAGGTCGACGGCCTCGTCGACCTCGCCGGCCTCGAGTAGCAGTCCACCCAGGAGCATGGGCGCGTCTCCGATGAGCAGCCCCTCGTCGCGCAGACTCAGGACCAGGCGTGTGATGTCGGGGTTGGCGAGCTCGTTGCCCGACCGGAGCGTCGCGCGCAGCACGCGCATCCCCTCCGCTCTCGCGCCCGGCGCGTCGAGGCGCAACCTGGCCATCGCGAGCGTGACGGCCGCCTGCGTGTAGACGTGGTCGGCGTCCAGGGCCTGCTCGGCGAACCGGGCACCCTCCTCGTACCGTCCGCAGTCGTTGGCGATCACGCCGAGGTTGCACAGGGCGATGCGCCGCAGGAGCTCGGAGTTCGCCGGGAGTCGCTCGATGGCGACGAGGAAGTGCTGCTCGGCCTCGCTCACGTTGCCGGCCAGTAGCTCGGAGCGGCCGCGTTCGAAGTGCGCCCGCCCGGGCTCGTTGGCCTGCATCCCACCCACGTCGTCCAGCTGCAGCTGCGTCAGGTTCGCGTTGCGTGCGACCTTGCCCCGCTCGACGATGCGGGCGACGCTGTAGCCGTCGTGGAGGATGCGCGCCAGGTCGGTGCCGCTGAGCAGGTGCTGCGTGCCGTCCCGCCGGACCATCTGCTCGTGGATCCGGCCGGCCCAGTGGCAGTCCTCGGTGCGGAGCAGGCGCGCGCTCGCGTTGTCGACCGACGCCCCGCCGGTCCCGGAGTCCAGGTTGCGGCAGACCAGGAAGACGACGTCGGTCGGGTTCTCCGCGAGCCACAGCCGCCACCCGGCGCCGTCGTTGCAGTCCAGCGTCTCGTCGGCGTCGAGCAGGAGCGACCAGGAGGAGCTGGCCTGCGACAGTGCCTGGTTGCGGGCAGCGGCGAAGTCGTCGCACCAGGCGAACGTCGTCGTGCGTACGCCGAGCGCCTCCAGCAGGGGGACCGTCCCGTCGCTGGAGCCGGTGTCGCAGACGACGACGTCGTCGACGAGGCCCGACAGCGACTCGATCGCCCGGGCAATCTTCTCTTCCTCGTCCTTGACGATCATGACCGCGGTCACCAGGCCGGGCAGGGCCCGGTCGGCGTCGATGCCGTGACGGGCCCGCAGCAGCGCGAGCTCACCGGTTGCTCCCAGCCGCCACCGTCCGGAGGCGGCACCGCGGGGGAGGACTGCGACGTGGACGAAGACGCGGTCGGCGCGGACGAAACGACCGAAGCTGCGCAGGCGTAGGCAGAGATCGACGCCGGCCAGCTCGGGGTCGGTGAAGGCCTCGTCCGGGCCTCCCGCGGCGACCAGCGCGTGGCGGCGGACGGCGAGGCAGACCCCGCTGAGGGCGGGGACGTCGGTATGCGTCGGGGCTGCCGGGTCGTCCGGTCGGCGGAGACGGGCGGCCATGGCCTCCATCTCGTCCACCTCGCGGTAGTCGACCCCGGGTTGACGCTGGTGACCGAGCCCGAGGTTGGTCCGCGGACCGACGGCGACGACGTCGTCGGCGAAGGCATCGAGCAGCCCGTCGAGCCAGTGCCGGGTCACCCACGTCCCGGCCTCGAGCAGGACCACGATCTCGCGGGTGGTCTCGCGCACCACCCGGGCGAGCGGGGCGGTATCTCCGCCGGGGAGGACACGGGCGATGCGCTGTGCCCGCAGGGCCTTGCTGCGCTGGTAGTCACCGCCGGGGTCGACGACGAACATCTCGACCCCAGCGGGTGTGAGCCGCTTCAGCCGCGTCAGGCAGGCGTCGAGGTCGACCATCGAGGCGTTGCCGTCGACGACGACGCAGACCGAGCGGCTGTCCAGCCCGCGAGGGCGGGGCACGCGCTGGGTGCCGGCGGTCTCCTGGACCTGGCGGATCGACGGTCGTTGCGGTGGTGCCTCGACGTCGTGGTGCAGTCGACGCGCCAGCTCGGGCAGCAGGTGGCTGCCGTCGTCCGCGTGGGCGGGGCCGGCACTCCGCAGTCGCTCCGCGGTGGTGACGAGCAGGCCGAGCCGGTGCACGAACGGCAGGGGGTCATCGCTCCGGCCGAGCCGGGAGACGAGAGCGGCGAGATCGGAGATGTCGGGCCGGAACGTCGCGTCGACGACGGCGACGACGACGGAACCCGTCGCGAGTGCTGCGTCGGTGGCGTCGCCGTCGACGGTGCGCACATCCCCGGACAGTGCCTGGACCGCCGCGCGGGTCGCGTCGTCGATGGAGCCGATGGCCAGCAGCAGCTCGAGATCGAGGTCCGGCGCGGCGGTGCGGACGAGCACGTCGACCGCGCCCTGGAGGGTGTGGGGGTCGAGCCGCTCGGTCACCGGGAGGATGAGCGTGCAGGCCGCGGTGTTGCCAGCGGCATCGGAAGGTGTCGACACGGTGGTGGTATCGGCCCGAGTCGCCTACCCGAGAGGGAGCCGGGCCGGACGAGGAGGGACCCCGGGCGGGCTCGTCGGGCGGCTCAGCGGAGGAAGTCGGCCAGCGAGGGCAGGTTGGAACGGGCTGCGGCGGCCAGCGCCGCCTGGTAGCCGGTCTGGGCCTGCTGCAGCTTGAGCGACGCCTCGGCGATGTCGACGTCGGCGAGTTCGGAGCGCTGCCGCTTGATCTCGTCGACCGAGTCGGCGCCGAGTTTCAGCTGGTTGTCGACGCGCGTCTCGAGCGCGCCGAGGGTGCCCAGCGAGCGGTTGACGTCGGTCATCCGGTTGCCGAGCTGGTCCTGGTCGGCGCTGATCGCCGTGGTGTCGCCGCTGCGCAGGTCGGCTGCGAGCTTGTCCAACGTCGAGAAGACGTCCTTGCCGGCTCCGGCGGCAAAACCGAAGACGTCGGCGCCGGACAGGTTCACCTGGATCTTCATCGACGGACCGATCTGGCGGTTCACGGCACCGCTGTCCCCGGCGTAGGTCCAGCTGCCGGCGGTGTTCTTGGTGACGGCGGTGTCGCCGAAGCCGGAGAACAGGCCACGGTCGCCGACCTTGGTGTTGGCCAGGTCGACCAGGTGGTCCCGGAGGGCGACGACCTGGTCGGCGAGTGCGTTCCGGGCGGTCTGCCCGAGGCCGGCGTTGACGCCGTTGACCGCGAGCGCCTTGACGCTCTGCAGCGTCGAACCGACCGACTGGAGGGTGCCGTCGGCGGTGTTCAGCCAGCGGGAGGCGTCGTCGGCGGAGTGCTTGTAGGCGGCCCAGTCGGCCTCCTGCGAGGAGTAGCGCAGGGCGGTGACTGCGTCGGTCGGGGCGTCGGAGTACTTGAGGATGCGCTTGCCGGTCGACAGCGACGTCTGGGCGTCGGCGACCG
>JAVEDQ010000193.1 GCA_030840885.1 Frankiaceae bacterium | reverse complement strand
GAAGTCGGCCGAGCTGACGCTGAGGTTGCCCGGCGTGGTCGGCGGAAGACGGTCCGCGGTGACCGTGACGGCCACGGGTGCGGACCTGACGGACCGATTGCCGGCGGCGTCCACGGCGTCCACGGTGTAGCTGTGGTTGCCGGGGACGACGTTGACGTCCCGGAAGGAGCTGGCTGAGGCGCTGAAGTTGGCGATCTCGGCCCCGTCGCGGTAGAGGCGGTAGCCGGCGACGCCGACATCGTCGCTGGCGGCGGTCCAACTCAGGTCGACGTCAGCGCTGACCACGGTGGCGCTCAGCGTCGGGCTGCTCGGCGCGTTCTTGTCGGGGATGGTGAGCGCCGCAGCCGGGGTGGCTGCGGAGCGGTTTCCGGACGCGTCGACAGCGTCCACGCTGTAGACGTGGCTGCCGCCGAAGGCGTTGGTCACGTCGAACGCCGTGGTGCTAGCGCCCACCTGCCGCAGCAGCAAGCCGTCGCGGTAGATGCCGTAGTAGCGGACGCCCAGGTTGTCCTGGGAGGCGTTCCAGGCCAGGTGCACGGCCGTGCCCACCAGCGAGGCGGTGACGCTGCGCGGCGCGGTCGGCGGCGCGGTGTCGGCGGCTTCGGACTGCCCGGCGCAGGGTGGCTGTGCACCGTGCGTGAGACCGTTTTCGAAGATGGTCGTCTCGGTGAGAGCGGCCGGATCGGCGCCGAGCCACAGGATGCGTGACTCCGCAGACATCGCCCGGTCCACATCGGCCGGCGAGAGGTTGCTGTAGGTCGCGGTCCAGTGAGTGGAGCCGGGGGCGTCGTAGCTGAAGGTGCCGTCGGTGCCGGTGCCGGCCCGCAGGGTGCGGCGTCCGTTGACCGCGAACAGGTTCCCCTTCGACACCAGCCGGGTGTCGATCTGGGCAGCCGGCAGCGGGTCTCCGGAGGCAGCAGTGGCGGTGCCATGGATCTGCACCGTGCCGGCGGGCAGCGCCGAGCCATCGGGCCGGGTCAGGGTCGGCGGGTTAGCGGCGACGTCGGACACGGTGGTCTGGTCGGACGTCGCGGTCGTGGCCCCGGTGACCTCGTTGGTGTTGAAGGCGATCGCGCGGATCTTGTCGCCGGGCAACATCCGAGGCGTCGTACCGTCCCAGCAGCCGCCGCCGGGGTGGTTGACCTCGACGATGCCGTCGAACTGCGGCGTCTTGGGGCTGTCGGTCGGGATGAGGCCCTCGCTGGTGCTGATCGTGACCCCGTTCCGGATGAGGTACACGTTCACGAGGTCGCCCGCGGAGAACCCGGAGGTGGAGACGAAGTCGCGGGACGGGAAGGCGATCAACGACCGCGGCGCCACCGGCGGTTCGTTCACCGCACCGAGCGGGGCGGGATTGGCGGTGGCGGTGGCCGGCACCGGCGCAGAAACCGCCGATCGGTTGCCGACGCCGTCCTCGGCGTCGATCGTGTAGGAGTAGCCGCCGGCTGGCACGTTCTTGTCGATGTACTGCGTCGGCTCGTTCGGCCCGGCGGAGACGTTGCCGATCGGCACGCCGTCGCGGTAGATGCCGTAGCTGGCGATGCCGCTGCTGCGTCCGGTGGCCGGGTCGGGGTTGTCGACCGACGGTGACCAGGCCAGCGAGACGTTGTTGCCGCCGCTGACCGAGGTGCCGAGGTTCTGCGGAACGGTCGGCGGGAACAGCTCGCTACCGGCCGGCGGGACCCGCCGCTCGAGCGGAGCGTTGCATCCCGGGATCGATGCCTTGGTGAACCCGGCGCCGTTCTCGAAGATGGTGGCTTCGGCCAGCGTCGCGGGGTTGGTGCCGAGCCAATGGGCCCGGGCGTCACCGTTCAGCGCCCGGCCGACGTCGAGCGCGCTCAGGTTGCTGTAGGTCGCGGTCCAGTGGGTGGAGCCGGGGGCGTCATAGGACAGCAGGCCCTCCGCGCCGGCGGAGGTGGCACGCAGGGTGCGCTTCCCGTTCAGGTCGAAAGCGTCGCCGGGAATCACGAGTCGCTGCTCGAGCTGATCGACGGGCAGCGGCGTGCCGGGTGCGCGGAAGTCCTGCGCGGCGCCGTGGACCTGCACGGTTCCGGCGGGCAACGGGCTGCCGTCGAGAGCGGTGTCCGTCGGCAGATCGGTGGTGACGTCGGCGACGGTGGTCTCGTCCACCGCAGCGCCCGGCTTGTTGACGATGCTGAGCCGGACGTTGTCCCCCGGACGGATGTCCGGCGTGTTGGTCACCCAGCAGCCGCCGCCGGGGTGGTTGATCTCGACGATGCCGTCGAACTCGGGTGTTCCCGGGTCGTCCGCCGGGATCATGTCGACGGAGTTGACGGTGCCCACGTTTCCGAGCGCGTCGACCGGATGAATAACGCTGACCCGCACGACGTCGTCGGCCGCGTATCCGCTGGCCGAGATGAAGCTCCGGGACGGAAAGACAAGGATGGAGTGCGGAAGAACCGGCGGATTGTTGACGACCCCCGCCGCCGCGGCAGGAGATGCGGCGCTCGCGATCAGCGCCGTCGTGGACAGTAGCGAGGCCGCAGCTGTGGCGGCCAGGGCGCGTACGCGCCCGCGGTGTTGCGTCATAAGACGCACCCCCAGGATTGTTGGAAACGAGCAGAACACGCCGGACCGCGAAGCGGGCAGCGGCAGGCTTTCATCAGAGACCCGGGCATTGATTCCGCAGTCTCTGCAAGATTGCACGGATACGTCGGTTGCAAGGCACGACCAACGTCTCGGCGTTTCGATCTCACCTCCGATCCGCCGGCTGAACCGGCCTACGAAAGCCGGGAATGAACTGACCCGAGAGTGGCACTCGAAATGGCTTTGTGAATCCGGACCAGTGCTTGTTGTGCCTTTGTTGTCCACAAGTAGAACGGTCTGTGAGCGACCAGGGATCTTGATAGCGCAAAGCGCTGGTCACAGAGGAGTCGCCATGTTGGTACCAACGTCTATTAGTCGATGGTGCTAGCACCAAAGGGCCGCAAAACTTGCACCAACGGTTAATTGACGCGGCTCGAATAGATGTCGTCAGCCAAGCTTGACCTGACCTCGATCACCAACGGAACGCCCGCCGAGCCGATTGCCGCCCAGCTGTGGCACTTCCTGAAGGGCGGCTCACTCGGGCCGAAGCTTTGGGGCGCGGGGGTTCCCCGGGAGCGTTTCCGTGAGCAGAGAGCACAACGCGTGACGGCGAGGGCTTTCCGGTCAGGCGCCGATCCCGCCGTGCCGGCTGCAACGCCGGAAGGGCGCGGTCAGATCAGGAACCGGAACACCGGGTCGTCGGGCTCGAGGCGCCGGCAGGTCAACGGCGACGCCTCCATCCGGTCGAGCAGCGGGGAGAGGTCGTCCGCCCGGCTCAGCTCGAGGCCGACCAGTGCCGGCCCGAACTCGCGGTTGTTGCGCTTCACGTACTCGAACAGGGTGATGTCGTCGTCCGGGCCGAGGATCTCGGCGAGGAAGCGGCGCAGCGCGCCGGGTTCCTGCGGGAACTCGACAAGGAAGTAGTGCTTGAGTCCCTCGTGGATCAGCGAGCGTTCGACGACCTCGTTGTACCGGCTGACGTCGTTGTTGCCACCGGAGAGAATGCAGACCGTCACTTCGCCGGGCTGCGGCCGCACCGCGTCCCCGAGGGCAGCTGTCGCGAGGGCACCGGCCGGTTCAGCGATGATCCCGTCGGTCTGGTAGAGCCGCAGCATCTCGGTGCACACCCGACCCTCGGAAACCGTGCGCACGTCGTCGGCGTAGTCGCGGATCAGCGGATAGGTGACCGAGCCGGCCAACCGCACCGCGGCGCCGTCGACGAACGGGTCGAGCGTGGGCAGCCGGACCGGCCCGCCGGCCGCGAGGGCGGCGGTCATGCATGCCGCTCCCGCCGGTTCGATGCCGATCGTGCTGACCTCCGGCGCCGCCGTGCGGAGCCAGGTGGCGAGTCCGGCGAGGAGCCCACCGCCGCCGACCGGGACGACGACGCGGTCGGGTGCCCGGCCGAGCTGGGTGAGGATCTCCGCGCCGACGGTGCCCTGCCCCGCGACGGTGCGGGGGTCGTCGAAGGCGGGGACGAGTACGGCGCCGGTGCGCTCGGCGTCCGCGGCCGCCTCGACGGACGCGTCGTCATAGGTCTCGCCGACGACGCGCAAGGTGACGAACGCGTCCCCGAGGCTGCGGATGCGGTCGCGCTTCTGCCGTGGCGTGGTGCCGGGGATGTAGATGCGCGCCGGCAGACCGAGGGCGCGGCAGGCCCAGGCGACTCCCTGCGCGTGGTTGCCGGCGCTGGCGCAGACGACGCCGGTGACGCGGGCCCGCTCCTGTTCCTGCGCGATCAGGTTGTAGGCGCCGCGCACCTTGTACGAGCGGACCACCTGCAGGTCCTCACGTTTGAGCCACACCTCGCCACCGACGACGGACGACAGGCTCTCGTTGCGCTCGAGCGGTGTCGGCGGGACCACGCCGGCGAGCCGGGCGGTGGCCTCATCGACGAGGGCTGCGGTGACCGGTTGCGGGCCCGATCGCGGCACTGAGGTGTTGCCGGATTCGCCCACCGCTCAGGTCTACCCGAAGCCGGGTGAGCGGCCGGTCCGAACCGTCAGCGGGTGGTTCCGCCGGCCTGCGGTACTCCGACGAGACCCGACTGCACCCCGACAAGGCCGACGCCGCTGACGTCGCTGACACCGCTGACGCCAGACGGCGGATCGATCGGCGCCGGGCGGCCACCGATCGCCACGGCGAGCGCCACGAGCACGACGACCGCGAGCAGCACGGTGCGGAGCAGCCACACCCCGCGCTCGGGGACGTGCGCCAGGATGGGGACCGGGAGGGAAGGGCTTGCCACGCACTCCTCATCGGCGACATCGGCCGCGGTCTGAAGTCAGGGCGTGAGGCGTTGGCCGAGGTGGTGGCGGTGCGTCAGTCCACCCGGACCCGCGCGTCGAGCAGGGCGTAGACCAGGTCGACCAGCACGTTGATGAAGACGAAGAAGAAGGCCGCCACCAGCGTCACGCCGACGACGACCGGCAGGTCGCCGTCGCTGACCGAGAGCACCGCCAGACGTCCGACTCCGTCGAGGCCGAACACCTGCTCGGTGACGATGGCACCGCCGAGCAGCGTCGCCACGTCCAGTCCGGCGAGGGTCACCACCGGCGTCAGTGCGCTGCGCAGCCCGTGCCGGTAGACCACCCGGCGCTCCGGCAGCCCCTTCGCGCGTGCCGTGCGGATGTAGTCCTCGCCCAGAACCTCGAGCATCGACGAGCGGGTGACGCGGACGTAGATCGCCGCCTCGGTGAGCGCCAGCGTGAACCACGGGAGTATCAGGTGGTGGGCCCACTCCAGCGGATCCGTGGTCAGCGCGACGTACCCGCCGGCGGGGAACACGTTGAACCCTGCTGTCGTGAGCTGGTAGTAGAAGACGTAGAGCAGCAGCAGGCCGAGCAGGAAGGTCGGGAACGACAGGCCGACCAGGGCGAAGAACGTCGAGACCCGGTCCAGCAGGCTGCGGGCCTTCGTTGCGGCGAGCACGCCGATCGGCAGGGCGATGGCCAGCCAGAGCACCATGGCCCCGAGGGCGAGCGAGATGGTCGCGGGCAGCTTGTCCAGGATCACCTCCGTGACCGGGCGCTGCTTGACGAAGGAGTAGCCCAGGCTGGGCGGCCACTGCATGAGGCCGCTCTTGGTGCCGCGGATGTCCGGCCCCCGGGTGAGGAAGTGCCAGAACTGCAGGTACAGCGGGTCGTTGAGGTGCAGGTTCGCCTTGATCTGGGCGATGGCCTCCGCGCTGGCGCCGCGGGGGGCGAGCAGGGCGGCCGGGTTGTTGTTGGCGATCGAGTTGAGGCCGAAGCTGACCAACGCGATGACGAAAAGGACGAAAACGAGGTAGCCGAAGCGGCGGAGCAGGAAGCGGAGCACGGAAGAGGTCCCCTCAGTCCTTGGCCATCGTTCGCGAGGAACGTGGGTCGAGCGCGTCCCGGAGGCCGTCGCCGAGCAGGTTGAACGCGAGAACGGTCAGCAGCAGGGCGATCCCCGGGCCGAGCAGGAAGCCGGGCTGGGTCTGGTAGTAACCACTTGCCTGGGCGTCGAAGAGCATGTTGCCCCAGGAGGCCGTGGGTGCCCGGACGCCCACCCCGAGGTAGGACAGCGTCGCCTCGAAGACGATGTTCAGCGGGATCTGCAGCGTCGCGTAGACGATGAGCGGTGCGACGAGGTTGGGCATCAGATCGACGACCATCACGCGGAAATTCGACGCACCGAGCGAGCGCGCCGCCTCGACGAACTCCCGTTCCCGCAGCGAGAGCACCTGGCCACGGACGAGCCGGGCGAAGAATGTCCAGGTGAACAGGCTGATCACCGCCATGACCAACAGGATCGGGCTGATCCGCGGCTGGCCGAACGCGTCGCGGTTCAGCGCGACCAGCGTCAGGGCGGTGACCAGGAACGGGAACGACAGGAAGATGTCGATGATCCGCGACAGAACCGTGTCGGTCTTGCCGCCGACGAAGCCGGCGAGCAGCCCGACGGTGGTGCCGACGACCAGGGCGATCGCGGTCGCGACCATCCCCACCAGCAGCGAGATCCGGGCCCCGTAGAGGGTGCGGACGAAGACGTCCCGGCCGAGCTGGTCGGCGCCGAGGAGGAAACCCGGACCTGGGGTGACGGGCACCGGGAGCAGCCCCGAGGCGTCGATGCCGTCGGGGTAGTTGGTGGTCGGGTCGTGGCCGACCAGCTTCGCGATCAGCGGGGCGCAGACGGCGACGAGGATCAGCAGGATCAGCAGGACGCCGGCAGCGAGGGCGACCTTGTCGCGCCGCAGGCGGGCCATGGCCAGCTGGAGCGGCGTCCGGGCCGTGACCGACTTGCCGGGTGACGCGGTCGGCGGCGGTGGTGGTCCCGGTCGTTTCGGTGGTCCTGCTGGATCCGCAGTCACCGGCGCGGGGATGGTGGCATCGGGTCCGGCCTGCTCGCTCATGCCCTTGCTCCGCTGTTGGTCGAGTCCCCGTTGGTCGAGTCCCTGTTGGTCGGGTCTCCGCTGCCGGGGTTCGACCCGATCGCACCGAAGACCGCTTCGGGCGTTGCCTGCACGCCGGTCAGGGCGCTGCGCGCCTGGGTCAGGTCCTCACCCGGCAACACCGGGAAGTGGCAGGCCGCCAGGTCGTCGGGGTCGAGCGCGACGCCCTCGCCGGAGTCGAGGGTCGGTACCTCGGCCGCGCACTTCTCCTGCGCCTTCGGGCACCGGGGATGGAAACGGCACCCGCTCGGCGGGTTCACGGGACTCGGCACGTCTCCGACGAGGACGAGGCGCTTGCGTTGCGCGGCGCGGTCCGGGTCGGCCAGTGGCACGGCGGACAGCAGGGCGTTCGTGTACGGGTGCCGGGGTTCGGTGTAGAGCCGCTCCGCCGTGCCGAGCTCGACGACCTTGCCGAGGTACATGACGGCGACGCGGTCCGAGACGTGCCGCACCACCGAGAGGTCGTGGGCGATGAAGATGTAGGACAGGCCGAGCTCGTCCTGCAGGTCGTCGAGCAGGTTGATGACCTGCGCCTGGATCGAGACGTCCAGGGCGGAGACCGGCTCGTCGCAGACCAGCAGCTTGGGCCGCAGCGCGAGCGCACGGGCCACGCCGATCCGCTGCCGTTGGCCGCCGGAGAAGTCCGCCGGGAAGCGGTTGTAGTGCTCCGGGTTCAGCCCGACGAGCTCCATGAGCTCCTTGACCCGCCGCACCCGGTCCTCGCCATCGGCGATCTTGTGAATCGCGAACGGGTCACCGATGATCGAGCCCACGCGGCGACGCGGGTTCAGCGAACCGTAGGGGTCCTGGAAGATCATCTGCATCTCGCGACGCAGCGGCCGCATACCCGAGCGGGAGAGCTTGGTGATGTCCTGGCCCTCGAACTCGACCGACCCCGCGCTCACCGGGAGCAGACCCATGATGAGGCGGGCGAGCGTCGACTTGCCGCAGCCCGACTCGCCGACCAGTCCGAGGGTCTCGCCCTTGCGCAGCTCGAAGTCGACCCCGGCGACGGCACTCACCGACCCGGTCGTGCGGCCGAAGACACCGGAGCGCATCGGGAAGTTCTTCGTGACGCCGGAGAGCCGGAGGATGGGCTCGCCGCCGCTGCTGCTGGTCCCGGCGGCCGGTGTCGACTTGTCCAGCGACGGTGAGGTCATGCTGCTCCTTCGTCCTGCAGCACGGCGACCGGGGTGCTGCGGCCGGCCGCGACGGCCCGTTCGCGGCGGGACTCGGCATCGGGCGAGGGACCCACGGCCTCGGGGGGAAGGTGGCAGGCCGAGACGTGGCCGCCGGCGGGCCGATTCTCGCTGGCGGGCCGATTCTCGCTTGGCCGATTCTCGCTGGCGATCGACGGGACCGAGAGCAGCTCCGGGGTCTCGCTGACGCAGACGTCCATGACGTACGGGCAGCGGGGGTGGAACGCGCAGCCGCTCGGCAGGTGCAACAGCGACGGCGGCTGCCCGGCGATGGGGATGAGCCGTTCGCCGGGGGCGTGCGCCGCCGACGCCGGTACCGAGGCGAGCAGCCCCTTGGAGTAGGGGTGGTGCTGCCGGTAGTACAGCGTGCGCCGGTCGGCCTTCTCGACCGCACGACCGGCGTACATGACCAGGACGTCGTCGGCCATGTCGGCGACGACCCCGAGGTCGTGGGTGATGAGGATCAGGGCCGTCCCGTACTCGGCCTGCAGCTTCTTCATGAGCTCGAGGACCTGTGCCTGGACGGTGACGTCGAGCGCCGTCGTCGGCTCGTCTGCGATCAGTAGCCGCGGACTCAGCGACAACGCCATCGCGATCATCGCCCGCTGCCGCATGCCGCCGGAGAACTGGTGCGGGAAGTCGTCGACCCGACGCTCGGGCTGCGAGATCCCGACCTGGCCGAGCAGGTCGACCGCGCGTTTGCGGGCCTCGCCCTTGCGGATCTGTTCGTGCGCGAGGATGGCCTCCTGGATCTGCCAGCCCACCGTGTACTGCGGGTGGAGGCTGGTCAGTGGGTCCTGGAAGACCATGCCGATCTGGTTGCCACGCAGTGCGCGCAGGTTCTCCGGCGCCATCGTGAGCAGATCGTCGCCGTCGAACAGGGCGCGGCCGCTGATGCGTGCACCTCGGGTGAGGCCGACCATGGACTGCGTCGCCACGCTCTTCCCGGAGCCGGATTCGCCGACGATCCCGAGGGTCTGTCCGGCTTCGACGGAGAACGAGAGCCCGCGTACCGCGCGGAGCCGCCCGTCCTCGGTGTCGAAGGCCACCTGCAGGTCATCGACCTCGAGCAGGGCCACTGGGTGGTTCCTTCCTGGATGTCCCCGGACGCCTGACCGGGCCGGTCGGACTGACCGGCCCGGTCGGGCGACGTGTCGGAGCGCTGTCCGCTCCGACGGGTCGTTGCGTCAGCCTCCGACGGAGATGTTCGCGATGTCGGGGTTGATCGCGTAGGCGTACCAACGCCAGCCCTGCACCCGCTTGGAGCTGACCAGCACGGAGTTGCGCTGGATCATCGGCAGGATCGGCAGGTCGGCGGTGGCGGTCTTGTCCACCTGCTGCAGCTGTGACGAGGTGTCGCCGGTCGCGGTCAGGGCGGCGTTGATCTGCCCGGTCAGCGCCGGGTTGTCGTAGCAGCCGTAGTTGACCGTGCCCGAGGTGCAGTTCGGCAGCAGCAGCGGGGCGAAGAACGTCCGCGCCGCGTTGCCCTGCCAGTCCGGGGACCAGCCCGGGAAGGCCACGTCCCAGTCGTTGACGTTGGGCATCTGCAGGTGCTTGCCGTAGAAGTCCTTGCTGGGCACGCCGTTGAGGTTCAGCGTGATCCCGGCACGGGCCACGTCCTGCTGGACGGCCTGGGCGAGGTCCTGGCTCCGGCTGACGTTGCCGTTGCGGAACAGGTAGCTGCAGGTCAGCCCGTTCGGGTAGCCGGCGGCGCTCAGCAACTGCTTCGCCTTGGCCGGGTCGCCGGCGCTGTTCGGCGTCGAGTACGGGTCGTACGGCGTGTAGCCGTTGATCGACGCGGTGGCCACCTGACCGGTCGGCTTGGCGATGATGTTTCCACCGAGCACCTGCGCCACGTGGTTCTTGTCGACCGCGTAGGCGAAGGCCTGCCGGACCTGCGGCTTCCTCAGGGCCGTCGCGCACTCGCTGGTCGCGGTCGGCTTGGTGTTGAAGGTGAGGTAGTCGAGCCGACCCTCGGGGCTGACCCGCAGCGTCGGATCGTTGGCCTGCGCCAGCTGACGGACCGTGGGCAGCGGCGGCGCCGTCACGTCCAGCGAGAGGTCGGCGGAGCCGGCCTGGATCTGCTGGAACTCGGCGTCGTCGGAACCGACGGCGAGGTCGACGTCGACCTCGTCGACGTAGGCCTCACGCAGCGGGTCCTTGGCCTTGTCGTAGTCCGGGATGCGCTTGAGCGTGTAGCTCTTGTCCGGCACGTAGCTGGTGAGCGTGTACGGGCCGCTGGAGACGAAGCTCTGACGCATCTCGGGGGAGTCCGTCAGGGACTTCGAGAGGATCTCCTCGGGCTCGGGCGTCGCGAACGCCATCGCGAGGATGTTGAGGAAGTCGCTCGCCGGCGCGACCAGGTTGAACGTGATGGTCTTGTCGTCCGGCGTCACGATGCCGCTGATCTGGTTGCCGTCGATGTAGGTCTTCACCGCGGCCGGGTCGCCGGTCTTCACCGACTTGAAGCCGTCGCAGAACTGCTGGAAGCCGGCGATGGTCTGCGTGTAGTACTGGATGGCGCCGGAGGTGCCGTTCGGGTCGCAGAGCCGCTTCAGCGCGTAGGTGAAGTCCTTCGACGTGATCGGGCGGGTCGTGGGCCCGCTGAAGTGCACGCCGTCGCGCAGGGTGAAGGTGTAGGACTTGCCGTCCGGGGTCACCGTGTGCGAGGCCGCCAGGTCGTCGACCGGGGTCTTGTCGTTCGGCAACGACGCCGGGTCGCCGGCGGTGCTGACGAGCTGACGGGTCATCGCCCGGTACAGGTACTGGCCGACGACCTCGTACTCCTGGCTGGTGTCGAGGTTGGTCAGGTCGGACTGGGCGACGATCTTCAGGGTGCCGCCACGGGGCAGGTTGCCCTGCGGCTGGACCTGGGTCCCGATGGTCTGTGCACCACCGTTGTTCTTGTTGCTCGACGAACCGCCGCCACAGGCGGCAGCCGTCGACACCAGGGCGCCGACGGCCAGCATGGTGCCGGCCGTACGCGCGAGGGATCGGCGCATTGTGCTCCATTCGTGCAGGCCACGCAGCTTTGACGCGGACTCCGCACGGACTGTAGCTAACGCATCTAGCAGTCGACCAGTGTGGAAGCAAGCCGTTACAAAGTGACTTACGCTACATCCGCGATGGCACGTCCAGGGTGTCGCGCTCGCGGGGCCCCGTACCTCTCAGAGGACCTTGGACAGGAACGCGCGGCACCGCTCGGTCTGCGGGTTGCCCAGCACGTCCGCCGGGAGCCCGGCCTCCACGACGAGACCTTCGTCCATGAACACGAGCGCGTCGCCGACCTCGCGTGCGAAGCCCATCTCGTGGGTCACCACGACCATCGTCATGCCCTCGTCGGCCAGCGAGCGCATCACGTCGAGCACCTCGCCGACGAGCTCCGGGTCCAGCGCCGAGGTCGGTTCGTCGAACAGCATCAGCTTCGGTTGCATGGCGAGCGCGCGGGCGATGGCCACCCGTTGCTTCTGTCCGCCCGAGAGCTGGGCGGGGTAGGCGCCGGCGCGGTCGCCGAGCCCCACCTGCGCGAGCAGCTGACGCGCACGCTGATCGACCGTGTCCTTGGCCTCGCCCCGCACCCGCAGCGGCGCCTCGATCACGTTGCCGAGCACCGTCAGATGCGGGAAGAGGTTGAAGTGCTGGAAGACCATGCCGATCTCGGCGCGTTTGCGGGCGACCTCGGACTCGCGCAGCTCGTGCAGGCGGTTGCCCACCTGCCGGTAGCCGACCAGCTCCCCGTCGACCCACAACCGTCCCCCGTCGACCTTCTCGAGGTGGTTGATGCACCGCAGGAACGTCGATTTACCCGAGCCGGACGGCCCGATCACGCACATCACCTGGCCGCGTCCGACGGTCAGGTCGATGCCGCGGAGCACCTCGGTGCGTCCGAAGCTCTTGCGGACGCCTTCGGCCCGCACCAGCGCCGAGTCGGGTCCGTCCTCGGTTCGGACCGGCGCCGTCACCGTCGATCACTCCTGCCATCGGAACCGGGCCAGGTCGCCGCGAGGCCGCCGTGCCCGTCGAACAGGTTTCCGCGCAGCCGCTGCAGCGGAGTGGGCGGCAGGTTGCGGCTCGAGCCGCGGGCGAAGCGGCGCTCGATGTAGTACTGCCCGATCGTGAGGACCGTCGTGACCAGCAGATACCAGATGCTCGCCACCAGCAGCAGCGGGATCTGCTGGGCGGTCCGGTTGTAGATGATCTGCGCGGAGTAGGTCAGCTCGGCCAGGGCGATGACGAAGACCGTCGAGCTGGTCTTCAACAGCGAGATCGTCTCGTTGCCGGTCGGGGGGATGATCACCCGCATCGCCTGCGGCAGGACGATCCGGCGCATCGTCTGCAGCCGCGTCATGCCCAGTGCTGCCGCCGCCTCGTTCTGGCCCTCGTCGATGGACAGGATGCCGGCCCGGACGATCTCGGCCATGTAG
>JAVEDQ010000532.1 GCA_030840885.1 Frankiaceae bacterium | reverse complement strand
GTAGACGTGGGTCGACGCGACCGCGGCCAGCCCCGGCGCGTCCAGGCCCTGCCAGACGCCGCTGCGGAGGCACTCCGCGACGAGGAGGTCGGATTCGGCGTAGAGCCGGGCGAGCAGACGACCGGCGTCGGTGACCCCCGAGCTCTGCTCGGGGACCTCGGAGCTTCGCTCGGTGTCAGTCAGGTACCCCTGCTCCTCGAGCAGCCGGCAGACCCGGTCGAAGGTGCGGGCGATCGAGTTGGTGCGGGTCTCGACCCGCTTCTGCAGCGCGTTGGTCTCGCGTCGGAGCTTCTCGCTGCGCTCGGCCCAGCGCACGTGGTCCTCGCGGTCCGGGCAGCCGTGCACCGGGTGAGCCCGCAGCGCCGCCCGCAGCCGCGTGATCTCGTCGTCCTCACCGCTGTTGCGGCGGGTGCGGCGCCGGCCGGGCTCGTCGCCGTCGCCGTTGCCGGAGGTGAGCGAGTTCAGGTTGGAGGCGAGGTCACGCCGGGACTGCGGGCTGCGGGGGTTGAAGTTCTTCGCCACGCGGACCCGGCCGACCGACTCCACCGGTGTGGGGAAGTCCTGCGACGAGAGCCGTGTGATCTGGCGGTCGGCGGTGAGCACCGTCAGGCGGCCGCCGTCGGGAACGGTGGCGCCGGGTGACAGGACGATGGCCAGCCCGCGGCGCCGGCCGCTGGGGACCCGGATGACGTCGCCGATGCGCAGCTGCTCCAGGGCGGCCGCCGCCTCGGCCCGGCGCGACGCCGACCCGTCCCGGGCGAGCTTGGCCTCCCTGTCGGCGAGCTGCCGGCGCAGCCGGACGTACTCCGGCACCGAGCCGTGCTCGCACGTCATCGCCTCGGTGTAGCCGTCGAGGCCGTCGAGGTTGCGCTGCACCTGCCGGGCGAGTCCCACGACGGCACGGTCGGCCTGGAACTGCGCGAACGACGACTCGAGCAGCACGCGGGCCTGCTCGCGGCCCACCATCCCCACCAGGTTGACCGCCATGTTGTACGAGGGGCGGAACGACGAACGCAGCGGATACGTGCGGGTCGAGGCGAGGCCGGCGACGACCTGCGGGTCGAAACCCTGCTGCCAGAGGACGACGGCGTGGCCCTCGACGTCGATGCCCCGCCGCCCGGCGCGGCCGGTGAGCTGGGTGTACTCCCCCGGCGTGACCTCGACGTGAGCCTCACCGTTCCACTTGACGAGCCGCTCGAGCACGACCGAGCGGGCCGGCATGTTGATGCCGAGCGCGAGCGTCTCGGTGGCGAACACCGCCTTGATCAGACCGGCGGCGAACAGCTCCTCGGTGACCTCCTTGAAGCGGGGCAGCAGGCCCGCGTGGTGCGCGGCCAGGCCACGCTCGAGGCCGTCGAGCCAGGTCTCGTAGCCGAGCACTCCCCGGTCGGCGTCCGGGAGGTCGGTGGTGCGGTCGGCGGCGTGCGCGCGGATGCGGGCCCGCTCGTCCGGGGTGGTGAGCCGCAGCCCGGCGGTGAGGCACTGCGTGACGGCGGCCTCGCACCCTGCCCGGCTGAAGATGAAGGTGATGGCGGGCAGCAGGCCCTCGCGGTCGAGCTGCTCGACGACCTGGGCACGGCTCGGCACCCACACCCGACGACGGCCGCCGGCACCACGACTTCCCTGGTTCCCGGGCCGACCGGCCCGGCCGGTCTTGCGCTCGAAGCGGTTCTCCTCCTGCGCGAGCTGGACGAGCTCCCGGTTGAGCAACGGTTCCCGGTGGCGGTCCGGGATCGCGGCCTGGCCGTTCACGGCATCACTCGAGGCGTCCGAGCCGGCCCGGTCCTCGCGTCGCTCGACGAACAGGTCGTAGAGCCGGCGCCCGGCCAGCACGTGCTGCCACAGCGGCACCGGCCGGTGCTCCTCGACCACGATCCTGGTGGCACCGCGCACCGTCTGCAGCCATTCGCCGAACTCCTCGGCGTTGCTGACTGTGGCCGACAGCGAGACGAGCAGCACCTCCTCGGGAAGGTGGATGATCACCTCTTCCCACACCGCACCGCGGAACCGGTCGGCGAGGTAGTGCACCTCGTCCATCACGACGTGGGACAGCCCCCGCAGGCCCGGTGAGCCGTTGTAGAGCATGTTGCGCAGCACCTCGGTGGTCATGACCACCACGGGTGCGTCGGCGTTGCGGGCCGTGTCACCGGTCAGCAGGCCGACGTTCTCGGCGCCGTAGGCCTCGGTCAGCTCGTTGAACTTCTGGTTCGACAACGCCTTGATCGGCGTCGTGTAGAAGCACTTCCCGCCGTGGCGGAGCGCGAGGAAGGCGGCGAACTCCCCGACGACGGTCTTGCCCGCCCCGGTCGGTGCGGCGAGCAGCACCGACTCCCCGTCAGCGAGACCCTCGCACGCTTCCTGCTGGAACGGGTCGAGCCCGAACGGCAGGTCGAGGGCGAAGTCCCGCAGCGCGGCGAGGCCGGTGGTACGCGAGATGGAGGCGACCACCACACCGAGACTAGTGCCGATGTCCGGTTTCGGGCCTCAGGCGTCCTGACCTCGGGTCAGTCAGGCCTGATCAGGTCAGGTCGCGTCGTCGTCCCAGCTCGAGCTACTGCCCACGGTGGCCGCGGGGGGTTCGTCGAACTCGTGCTGGTCGAAGCGGCGGTCGGCGTCGGTCCCGGCGAGCTGCGACGAGGTCGGCGGCGCCGGCGAGGCCTCGTCATCGGAGAGATCGCCGAACCCGTCCTCGGCTGCCGCGCGGGCTCGCCGCTTGTCGTTCTGCCGGGCGACCGCCATCGCGACCTCGTAGAGGATGCACAGCGGTGCGGCGAGCGCGAGCATGCTGAACGGGTCCTGCGTCGGGGTGGCGAACCCGGCGAACACGAAGATCAGGAAGATCGCGGCGCGGCGCCATTTGCGCAGCCGCGCAGCACTCAGCACCCCGGACAGGTTGAGCAGGATCAGCACGAGCGGGAACTCGAAAGAGACGCCGAAGATGATCAGCATCGACATCACGAACGAGATGTACTGATTCACCTCGAGCAGCGCCACGACGCCGTTCCCGGCGAAGCCGAGCAGCACGTCGAGAGCCGGGCCGAGCACCACGTAGGACAGCACGCAGCCGGCGGCGAACAGCAAAACCGAGGAGAAGACGAAGGCCGTGCCCCACCGGCGCTCGTTGCGGTGCAACCCCGGCGTGATGAAGGCCCACAGCTGGTAGAGCCAGACCGGCGACGCCAGGATGGTGCCGGCGACGAGCGAGACCTTGAGCCGGATGAAGAACGCGTCGGTCGGGTGGGTGAAGATCAGGTCGCAGCCCGCACCACCGGTGCGACGGTTGACGGGGACGTTGCAGTACGGCCGACGCAGCAGGTCGAAGACGCCGTGGTAACCCCAGATGCCGACGATCAGTGAGAGCAGGCTGACCGCGAGAAAGGCGATGAGCAGCCGTCGTCGCAGTTCCTTCAGGTGCTCGATGAGCGACATACGACTGTCGTCGACGGTCGGGACCGTACGACGACGGGAACTCGCGGCCGCGCCTGCGGCCCGCGTGATCCGTCGCAGGGCCGACGTGCCCTCAGCCATTTCGAGTGCTCTCAGCCATCGAGCGTGCCCTCAGCATCTAGCTCCGCCATCCGTGCGTGCGCCCCCAGCCGTGCTCGTGTGCGACGAACTCAGCTGCGTTCGGCTTCTGCCCGGGCGTCGGAGGCGACGGGAGCCGCGGACTGGGCCGGCGGAGCCGCCTGGGGCTGGACCGCCTGGGGCTGGGCCGGCTGGGACTGGGCCGGCGGCGCGACGTGGGACTGGACCGGCTGAACCGGCTGGGCCGCGGCAGGCGCCTGCTCGACCGAGCGGGGCTCGTCGTCGTGCAGGCCCTTGACCTCGGACTTGAAGATGCGCATCGACCGGCCGAGCGAGCGCGTGGCGTCCGGCAGCTTCTTGTAGCCGAACAGCAGCACGAACGCGGCCACGATGATGACCAAGTGCCAGGCACTGAGTTCACGGAACACGACGACCTCCTCGACCGGGTAGCAGGCCCCGGCTGTCGGGATCGATGCTACGTGCCGGACCTGTTGCACCGCATCGCGCGGCATCGGCGTCGGCGACTGTTAACCGGATGATGGCACTATCGACAGCAGCGGTGCAACCGCGACCAGACTTCGGCGACCCGCTGCGCGAAAGGCGCGGTCAGCGGCGTCGCGAGCGAGTCGGCACGAGCCCGGCTGGCCGGGCCCGCGGGGCGGACTCGACGGACAGGGCGGACGCGCGCGCAGCCGCCGTCTCGGACAGCGCCTCGGAGCGCTCCTGCAGGTCGTCCATCCGGTCGGCCAGCGCGGAGGCCTGGTCGGCGAGCGTGGACAGCCGGCCGCCGGCCCGGGAGCCGAAGCGGTTCATCCGCCGGAACCGACCGTAGGCGTGGAAGCCGAACACGACCACCAGGACGAGCCCGAAGGCCACGACGGACAAGCAGATCGCCAACCACACAACGGCGATCCTAGGCCCTCGGCCCCATGGTCGGGCCGGCTGAGCCGGTGAAGCGGGCCCGTTCGAAGGTCACCGTCAGCCGGTGATGGCCTCGCTGATGCGCGCGGCGATGTCGTCCTCGTGGGACAGCAGCAGCGCGAAGTCGAGCAGGTCGTCGTAGGTGAGCGTCGGGCCTGCCTTGGGCTCGAGGGCCTCGGCCGGCACCTCCCAGACCTGGGCGCGGACGCCGCCGGACATCAGCAGGCTGATGACGTGGTCGTCGGCCGGCTTGCGCACCTCGTCGGCGCAGGACGGGCAGTCGAAGGCATAGTACGAGAGCGGCGCGTGGTTGCAGACCATGAGCATGACGTCGTTGGAAGTCATCTCGACCTCGCCACACGTGGGGCACGATGCCTTGATCGTGGTCATTTTCCTACCTCCGCAGCCGTCCGGAGCACCATCCCTGGTGCGCGACACGAAAGCCATCGGCGGGGGCACGAGCCGACCACATAGCCCAGATGGACTAGTTCAGGACTATTGCGTTAGGCCTATCAGCGGAATTCGCCGCTGTCCCGGAGCGACGCACCGGCAGGATCAACCTTTGGCCGGTGCGCCTCGCCGGGCGGCCCGCAGCGCCGCCCGGGCACGGTCCCGCACGGCGGCGACGACCTCCGGCGGATCGAGGACCCGGCCGGCCCCGCCCAGGCGGAGCGCGAGCCGGACGACCCACTCCGGTTCGGCCGTTCGCAGGACGATGCGGAGGCCGCCGTCGCCGGTCTCCTCCGCACTCTCGACGGGGTAGTAGTCCGCGACCCATCGGGCGGCGGGGTCGAGCGCGAGGGTGACGGCGGCGTCGTCCGGCGCGGGCGAGAAGACCCCGTCGCCGAGGTCGCGTGACGTCGCCTCCGGCGGCGGATCGGCCGGGACGTCGAGCAGCGTCCCCTCGACGATCCGGTCCAGCCGGAACAGCCGGACGGCTTCCACCCGGTGACACCAGGCCTCGAGATACCAGCGCCCGTCCCGCACCAGCAGCCGCATCGGGTCGACGTCGCGGTCGGTGACCTCGTCGCGCGCCTCCACGAGGTAGCGCAGGTGCAGGCGGCGGTGCTGGTCCAGCGCGCTGCGGGCGGTGGCGAGCGCGTCGCCCGCGGGGTCGACGGCGACGGCGACGGCCGGGTCGGTGCGGCCGCCGAGCGCGCCCTCGAGTTTCGCGAGCACCCCGTCGAGGGCATCGCGCTCGGCGAGGCCCGGGACGTCGGCGAGCGTCCGGGTGGCCACCACCAGGGCCTGGCCCTCGTCAGCGGTCAGCCGGAGCGGACGATCCAACGTCTGGGCATCCAACACGGTCACGGTCTCGCCCTCGAAGGAGAGGTCGATCAGGTCGCCCGGCGCGCCGCCCGGCAGGCCGCAGACCCACAGCAGGTTCAGGTCGTCGCGCAGCTGGCGGACGTCGACGCCGAACTCGGCGGCCACGTCGTCGATGCGTGCACCGGGGTGCGTCCGGAGCCAGGGCACCAGCGCCAGCAGGCGTGGGAGCCGGTCGGCGGCACTGCTCATGCGGCACCGCTCATGAAGTGCTCGCCTGCTCCCCGCCGTGGGCCGCGAGCGCACCCTCGAGCCGGCGTTCCACGGACTGCTGCAGCTCGGGCGGCTCGAGCACGGCGACGTCG
>JAVEDQ010000516.1 GCA_030840885.1 Frankiaceae bacterium | reverse complement strand
CGATTGCGGCCTGACGGGGCTCGGGCATCAGATGATTCGTCCGGGGCGACCGTCGTCGGTCACGACCGGCAGACCGGCCTGCTGCCAGGCGTCCATGCCGCCGGCGACGTTGACCGCCGGGTAGCCGGCCCGGCGGAGCGCCTGCGTGGCCATCGCCGAACGGCCGCCGATGTGGCAGACGACGAGCAGCGGTTCGCCCGCCGGCAGGTTGTCCGGGCTCAGCGCCGAGAGCGGGACGTGGGTGGCGGCGACGGCATGGCCCGCGACCCACTCGTGCGGTTCGCGGACGTCGAGCAGGGCCGCGCCCTGCTCGAGCAGCGCCGGCACGTCGCTTACCGACACCTCGCTGCGGTCCGGGACAGGGGCGTTCGAGGTGGTCACCCGTTCAGTCTGCCGTCCCTCGTCGATGGCGGTGACCACGAGCGGGGCGCCAAGGCGGGCGTCGCCGGCGGCGAACACCCGCTCCGAGTCGTCGCGTGACCGAGCCGTCCGGCCAGGGTGCCCCCCCCCCCCGGCCGCGTGGGCGAGATCACCCGTAATGTGTGCTCCGTCGGGGGACGTCGCGTCCTGACATTCCCCGTGCGCACCAGCCAAGACGAACTCAGTCACTCAGGGTGACTGTTTGAGCCTTCCTCGCCCGATTACGCATGCATTGGGTGACATCACCAATGCACTGCGTACTTGTTGGTGGAGTGGTGCGTGCTCTCTCACATCCAGGGGTAGTTGGGCCTCCGACACCCGCACGTAACGAAAGGCCCGGTTTCGTATGCCCTCGAGAGCCACTGCCCGTGTGGGTGTGGTCACCACCGCCTCACTGTCCCTGGCTCTCCTGGTTGTCGCGCCTGCCTTCGCCGTTGTGGGGGGGACCCCCGAAGTGGGCGACCCCTGTGTGCCGACCGAGGTTCCCGCCGGCTTCGTCTGCGAGGGCAACCCGCTCGTCCTGGCGCTTGCCCCGGCTCCGACCACTCCCCCGGCCCCGGCCCCGGCGCCGACCGACTCGGCCGCCGCCCCGCCGGTCGTGGTCGTGACGCCGACACCGGTCGTGACCCCTCCCGACCAGCCCGCACCTGGCGCCGGGACGCCGACCCCGCCGCCGGCGGCGCCCGGTGCGGCGACACCACCACCCGCCCCGACGAACTCGCCCCCGCCCCCCAGCCCTGCTCCCCCGACCAACGGCCCGGTCGCCCCGGGTGCGCCCGGAACGACGCCGCAGGGTTCGAAGACCGCCATCGACCCGGCGGGCACGGGCGGCATGCTCGCCGCGGCGACCGTCGCGACCCTCCCCGCAGGGCCGGTCATCCAGTCGCTGCCGGTCCTGCCCGGTAGCGCCGGTCGCCCGCTGTCGGCCTACGTCCCGTCCCCGGCGCTGGCCGACATCCCGCTGGCGTCGTTGCCCCCGGCGTACCAGGTCGCGGTTGTCCAGGCGCCGCTGCTGGCGGCCAGCGAGGACGCTGCTGCGGGGGGCGGGTTCACCCTCGCCAGCCTGGGCAGCCGTGCGCTGCCCGGCCTGCTCGTCGTGCTCGCGACCGCTCTCGTCGCGAGCATCGGCGCCGCCAACATCCGTGTCTGGCAGGACCGGTTGAACGTCCTCCGTCGCTGAGGCTGGTCAGGCCTCGGCCAGATGGGCCTTGATGCCCGCGACCAGTTCGCGTGGTCGTTCCACCTGCGGCAGGTGGCCGCAGTCGAGTTCGAGCTGCGACGCCTGCGGTAGCCGCTCGCGGACGTGCCGACCGAAGCCGGCCGGTACCAACGGGTCGCGTGTCCCCCATACGAACAGCGACCGCGGCGCCAGCTCGGCCAGCCGGGTCCACAGCCCTCGCTCGCCGAGCGGGTCGTCGAGCGCGATGTTGCGGGCAGCGGTGTAGAAGGCGACGCGTCCGCCGGGCGTCGCGTAGCCGCGCAGGAACTCCCCGAGCGCGAGCCGGACCGCCGGACTGGTCAGGTCCGCGCCGTTCTGGGCGAGCACGGACTGCAGGATGCGGTAGGTCAGGCGACGAGGCGCAGGCTGCACCGCGCCGAGCCGGGACGGCGCGAAGCGCACCAGCCGCTGCCAGGCCGGCCGCCGCAGCCACGCCATGGCGGGGGTCAGCAGGATGAGCCGGCGAATCCTCGTGGGCTCCCGCAGCGCCACCTCCAGCGCGATCCGACCGCCCAGCGAATGCCCGAGTAGGTCGACGTCGTCGAGCCCGAGCGCGTCGAGGACGGCGACCACCGCCTGCGCGAACTCAGGTGCGTCGTACCGGTTGCCCAGCGGCTTCACCGACTCGCCGAAACCGGGCAGATCGAGGGCGATGACCCGCCGTTGTTCGGCGAGCGCCGTGATCAGCGGCAGCATCGAGATCTTGGTTCCACCCAGGCCGTGGATGCACACGAGCGGATCGCCGGTGCCGCCCTCGAGCAGCGAGACGAGCCCCATCGGTGTGCGCTTGGCCGACCACTTGAGGCGGCCGGGACGCTGGTCGCCGCTGGTCGCGGACAGGAAACCCAGCCCGAGGTGCGCGCTCCCCCGACTGGACAGCGTGCCGTCGAAGAAGTGCCGGTAGGCGCTGCGGGCATCGGTGGCGACCTCCCGCCACACCTCCGCCGTCGCGCTGAGACCGGTCTCGGGAGCCCGGGCCGACGCCGGGACGAGCCGCGCGCCGCCACTGCTGAGCTCGACGTCCCAGCTGTGGCCGTCCCGCTCCCGCAGCCGGATGCGGTCACGATGCGGACCGAGCCGCAGGACCTCGGGGTCGAACCGCCCGACCAGGCGGACGAACGGTTCCGGCGGCACGGTGTCTCTCGGGGGTCGCGCGCCGCGAGACCGCGGGCTCAGTGCATTCGTTCCGGTCGGGCTCATCGCCGTCCTTGCGGTCTCCGCGCCGGGTCGGGTACCCGTCTGTCGGCCAGTATCGCGGGTGTGACCGCTCCGTCCCAGCACGACTCCCTTGCCGACCCCCCTGCCGACTCCCCTGCTGTCCGCCCGTCGTTCGACGTCGACCGGGCGCGACGCGAGACCCCCGGCACCCGTGAGGTCACGCATCTCAACAACGCGGGAGCGGCGCTCGCTCCCGCGGTGGTGCTCGAGACCATGGTGGGGCACCTTCAGCTCGAGGCGCAGGTCGGCGGCTACGAGGCCGCCGCAGCGGTGGGTGCCGCCTCGGAGGCCGTCTACGGCTCGGTGGCGCAGCTGATCGGCGCCGCGCCGCACGAGATCGCGCTGGCCGAGAGCGCGACCCGGGCCTGGGACATGGCCTTCTACGCCTTCGGGCTCGGCCCCGACGACGTGGTGGTCACCGGCGAGTCCGAGTACAGCAGCAACGTCCTCGCGTTCCTGCACCGCGCCCGGCGGACCGGGGCAACCGTCCGGCTCGTCCCCAACGACCAGGCCGGCCAGATCGATGTCGCCGCGCTGGAGCGGACGCTCGATGAACTCGGCACCCGCGCGGCGCTGGTCTCGCTCACCCACGTGCCGACGTCGAACGGTCTGGTCTCCCCCGCTGCGGCCGTCGGCGAGGTGACCCGCCGGGCCGGGGTGCCGTTCCTGCTCGACGCCTGCCAGTCCGTCGGGCAGCTCGCGGTGGACGTGACGACCATCGGCTGCGACCTGCTCTCGGCCACCGGCCGCAAGTACCTGCGGGCCCCGCGCGGCACCGGTTTCCTCTACGTGAGCGACCGCATCCGGGACCGGCTCGACCCGCCCTTCATCGACCTGCACGCCGCGGAGTGGGTCGCCGAGGACCGCTACACCCTGCGCGACGATGCGCGGCGCTTCGAGAGCTGGGAGGCAGGCGTCGCCGCCCGGCTCGGATTGGGCGCCGCGGTCGACTACGCGTTGGGCTGGGGCATGGATGCCATCGAGGCTCGGGTCGGGGCACTCGCTGCCCGGCTGCGCGAGCAGCTGGCGACGGTGCCGGGCGTCGTCGTCCGTGACACCGGGGAGCACCGCTGCGGCATCGTCACCTTCGACGTCGCGGGCCGGGACGCCGACGACGTGGTCGCTCAGCTGCGTCGGGCGCGGGTCAACACCAGCGTCGCGCGGGCCGCGAGTGCCCGCCTCGACCTCGGCCGCCGGGGGGTCGGGGACGTCGTCCGTGCCTCGGTGCACTACTACAACACCGACGCAGAGCTCGACCTGCTGATCTCGCTGTTGAGCGACCTCGTCGCCGGGCGGGCCGGCTGAACCCCGTCCCGCTGCGGCGGCGCCTCGGCTTCACGCCGCCGCTGTGGCCCGACAGCCTCTTCGGGCACCTCGCGGCGACCGGCATCCCGGGCGTGGAGGAATGGCGCGACGGTGCCTTCCGCCGCACGCTGCGGCTGCCGGGCGGTCCCGGCATCCTCGCGCTGCGGCCGCCGGGGGTGGGAGCCGACGACAGAGCCGACAGGTCCGACGATGCCGTCGAGGCGGCGCTCTGGCTGACCGACGAGGCCGATGCCGACGCCGCGGTCGCCTGCGGGCGCCGACTGCTCGACCTCGACGCCGACGGTCCGCGGATCGACGCCGACCTGAGCCGCGACCCGGCGCTCGCCCCGCTGGTCGCGGCGGCTCCGGGTCGGCGGGTGCCCGGAGCGGTCGACGCGCACGAGATGGCGGTGCGAGCCGTGCTGGGTCAGCAGGTCTCGACCGCTGCTGCCCGGACGCACACCGCCCGGTTGGTGGCGGCGCACGGCGCCCGCGTGGTGGATCCGGCCGGCGGTCTGACGAGTGTCTTCCCGACGGCCGCGGCGTTGCGGGAGCTGGACCCGGCGGCACTCGCGCTGCCGGCCGCCCGCCGTCGCACGCTCGTCGGGCTGGTGTCCGCGCTCGCCGACGGC
>JAVEDQ010000505.1 GCA_030840885.1 Frankiaceae bacterium | reverse complement strand
TCCCGCCGGATGAGTCGGGTGAAGGTGCTGGTCAAGCGGCTGGTCTGCATCGAGGACCTCGGCGACGTCGACGTGCTGTTCACCGACAAGACCGGCACCCTCACCGAGGGCCGGATCGACTTCATGCGCGCCGTGGCCACGGAGACCTGTGACGCCGGCGCGGTGCTGATGTGGGGCTTGATCTGTACCGAGAGCGGCGGTCCCGGTGAAGCCCCGGCCGGGGGCAATCCGCTCGACTCCGCCCTCTGGGCGTCTCCGGCTGCTGCGCAGCTGGGGCCGGTCCTGCTGAGCCACACGAGATTGGCGCTGCTTCCCTTCGACCACGACCGTCGCATGGTCTCCGTTCTCGTGCAGGATGCCGCAGGGGGGCTCACTCTTGTGACGAAAGGAGCTCCGGAGACACTTCTGGAGCGCTGCCGCGACGTGCCCAGCGAGGCGAGAAGCGCGCTGGCCGCAGAGTTCGCAGCCGGCAACCGTGTCGTGGCCGTCGCGACGCGTCCGGTCGCGGACGCCCACCGACTGACGGCTGCGGACGAGCACGACCTCACCTTCGTCGGGCTGCTGGTCTTTCTCGATCCGGCCAAGCCCAGCGCCACCGCGGCCCTGCGCCGGCTGGACGGGCTCGGCATCGCCGTGAAGGTCGTCACCGGCGACAACCCGGCCGTCGCGGTCAAGGTCTGCCGGGATCTCGGTCTGAGCGCCGGCGGCGCGCTCACGGGCGCCGAGATCGACGGACTCGACGACGCGGCCCTGGCGACGGCGATCCCGGACACCGTGGTGTTCGCCCGGGTGAGCCCGGCGCACAAGGCCCGCATCGTCGCCGTCCAGCGCCGCAGCGGCGGCGGGGTCGCCTTTCTCGGCGACGGCGTGAACGACGCCCTCGCGCTGCATGCGGCGGACGTCGGCATCTCCGTGGACTCGGGGACCGACGTCGCGAAGGACGCCGCCGACGTGATCCTGCTGGAGAAGGACCTGGGGGTCCTCGTCGACGGAGTGGCCGAGGGGCGCCGCATCTTCGCGAACACGATGAAGTACGTGCTGATGGGGACGTCGAGCAACTTCGGCAACATGTTCTCGGCCGCCGGAGCGTCGCTGTTCCTCTCCTTCCTGCCGATGCTTCCGTCCCAGATCCTGCTGAACAACCTGCTCTACGACACCAGCCAGCTGGCCATCCCGACCGACAACGTGGACCCCGAGCAGCTGCGCAAGCCGTCGCACTGGGACATCGGGTTCATCCGTCGCTTCATGGTCTGCTTCGGGCCGCTCAGCTCGGTCTTCGACTTCGCCACCTTCGGCGTCATGATCTGGGTCTTCCACTCCGGCGCGGCACAGTTCCGCTCCGGCTGGTTCGTCGAATCGCTGGCGACCCAGACGCTCGTCATCTTCGCCATCCGGACCCGCCGGGTCCCGTTCTTCCGTAGCCACCCGAGCCTGCCGCTGACCCTCGCCGCGTTGGGGGTCGTGGCGGTCGGCGCCGTGCTGCCCGCGTCGTCGCTGGCAGCGACGCTCGGTTTCTCGCCGCTGCCCGGGGCCTTCTTCGCCGCGCTCGCCGGGATGGTGGTCGGCTACCTGGTCCTGATCGAGATCGGCAAGAAGCTGTTCTACCGGATGGCGAAGACACCGAGCCCCGGTGCGCGGCGCGACCACACGCACCGCTGGATCCGCCGGCGTGCGGATCGCTTCAGCACCCCCGACCACCTGCCCGGTCGCACGTCGGAACCCCTGATGCGCGAACTCCCCGCACCGCTCGCTCGACAAGGAGCACGACCATGACGATCTCCGAGCTCACACCCGCCCGTACCTGCAGCCCGGCCGACCTCGAGCTGATCGACGCCTACTGGCGGGCGGCCAACTACCTGTCGGTGGGGCAGATCTACCTGCTCGCCAACCCGCTGCTGCGGGAACCCCTGCGCGCCGAGCACGTGAAACCACGCCTGCTGGGCCACTGGGGCACCACGCCCGGGCTGAACCTGCTCTACGCCCACCTCAACCGCGCGATCCGGCAGCGGGACCTCGACACCCTCTTCGTGACCGGGCCGGGCCACGGCGGACCAGGCCTCGTCGCGAACGCGTACCTGGAAGGCACCTACAGCGAGGTCTATTCGTCGGTCAGCCGGGACGAGGAAGGCCTGCAGGCCCTGTTCCGGCAGTTCTCCTTCCCCGGCGGCATCCCCAGCCACGTGGCCCCCGAGACGCCGGGGTCGATCCACGAGGGCGGCGAACTCGGCTACAGCCTGATGCACGCGTACGGCGCCGCGTTCGACAACCCCGACCTGCTCGTCGTGTGCGTCGTGGGCGACGGGGAGGCCGAGACCGGTCCCCTCGCGACGAGCTGGCACTCGAACAAGTTCCTCAACCCGCGGACGGACGGTGCCGTGCTCCCGGTCCTCCACCTGAACGGTTACAAGATCGCGAACCCGACCGTGCTGGCGCGGGTGGCCGACGACGAACTCGCCGCGCTGATGCGCGGTTACGGCTACGAGCCCCACTTCGTCGAAGGCGACGATCCGGCGACCGTTCACCGGGAACTGGCGGACACGCTCGACCGGGTGCTCGACGAGATCGCGACCTTCCAGCGGGCGGCTCGCGACGGCTCGGAGAACCCGGGGACGCGGCCGGCCTGGCCCATGATCGTGCTGCGGACACCGAAGGGGTGGACCGGTCCGAAGGTGGTCGACGGCGTGCAGATCGAGGGCACGTTCCGCGCCCACCAGGTCCCGCTCGCCGAGACGCGACGCAACGACGAGCACCGGCAACTGCTCGAGACATGGATGCGGAGCTACCGGCCGGAGGAACTGTTCGACCCCACCGGCAGGCTCGTGCCCGAGCTGCAGGCACTGGCACCCACCGGCACCCGGCGCATGAGCGCGAATCCTCACGCGAACGGCGGGCGACTGCTCCGCGACCTGTCCCTCCCGGACTTCCGCGCCTATGCAGTCGGCGTGGACCACCCCGGCGTGGACCTCAGTGAAGCGACCCGGGTGCTCGGCACCTTCCTGCGCGACATCATCGCCCGCAACCCCGACAACTTCCGCCTGATGGGCCCCGACGAGACGGCGTCGAACCGGCTCACGCCGGTGTTCGAGCAGACGAACCGGGCGTGGGACGCGGCCGTCATCGCCGGGGACGACCACCTCGCGCCGGACGGGCGCGTCATGGAGGTGCTGTCCGAACTCCTCTGCCAGGGCTGGCTGGAGGGATACATGCTCACCGGCCGGCACGGCCTGTTCTACTGCTACGAGGCGTTCATCCACATCGTCGACTCGATGTTCAACCAGCACGCCAAGTGGCTGAAGACCTCACGCCACATCCCGTGGCGGGCCCCGATCGCCTCGCTGAACTACCTGCTGTCCTCGCACGTGTGGCGGCAGGACCACAACGGGCTTTCCCATCAGGACCCCGGGTTCATCGACCATGTGGTCAACAAGAAGGCCGAGGTCGTCCGCGTCTACCTGCCGCCGGACACGAACACGCTGCTGTCGGTGGCCGACCACTGCCTCCGGAGCCGGCACT
>JAVEDQ010000490.1 GCA_030840885.1 Frankiaceae bacterium | reverse complement strand
TCGGCGGGCGCGGATGCGCGTCATAGCGGCGGGCGTCGTCCTCGCGGCGGCGGCGGGCGGGATCGGGACCGCGTTGAGCCGGGTCGATAACGTCGTCACCGGACCGGCCGGGGAGCCGCCGGCGGCGTCCGCCCGTGTCGAGGGCACCTGCGAGCAGCCCTTCTTCCATTGTGGCGGCGGGTCGAGGATCACCATGTCGCTGCCGGTGCCCGCCACGTGGATCGTCAAGCCGCCGTTCTCCAAGGATCTGCACTTCGTGACCGAGGCGGGAACGGGGCAGCTTGTCCTTGCAGAGTCCCACCGCAAGGACACGGCACAGCCGGCGGGCGTCACGGTTGCGGAGGACGTCCGGGCAACGGAGGCCGATCACCTTGCGGACGTCGATCCCTCTGCGCCGACACATGCACGCGCGCTTGCCGAGTGGGTCTCGCGGCGACCATTCCTACGGTCCGGCAGCGTTCAGAGGACCCCCGTGGGCCGACTGCCCGCGTGGACGGTCCAGGTGCAGCTTCGCGCACCTGGACCCCGCGGCGTAGCCGACTGCAACCAGCTGACGATTCGTTGCATGCCGGTGCTGATGATGCCTGACGCCGCGTCAACCGTGCTCGGCGCCTGGGGGGCGATGATCGCGCGCTACACGTTTGTCGACGTCCCAGGCGCCGGCCCGACGGTGGTCTGGTCGTGGACCTTCGGTCACGGCGACCACGCCCTGGACAGGAACCAGTCGCTGATCGACTCCCTCAGGTTCGCAGCGGGCTGAGCGAGCGGGCCACAAGGCTCCGCCTTGTACCCAGTACATTGCGTGCAGGAATCGCGGTGGTATGTCGCATCCTGTCGTGCGCGGCCGGCAGCCGGGGCACCGGTCCACGCCTATGCTCAGGCGAGCGCCGGGTCGCTGGCTCACCGCCACGGGTCGGTGATCTCACGCAGGTCCAGGAGTGTCTCGTACACCTGCCGGAGCCGGTCCGGCCCGACGTGCTCGGCCCATTCTGCCAGGACCCGGTCAACCTCGCTGTTCGCAGTCTTGACGACCTTGTCCGCGCGCGCAGTCAACCGTACGAGCCGGGCGCGGCGGTCGGCGGGGTCCGGCACCCGCTCGACGTAGCCGGTCGCTTCGAGCTGTTCGACGAGGAAGCCGGCGCTCTGCTTGGTGACGCGCGCCTGCTCCGCCAGTTCGGAGACGCGGGTGCCGTGCGGACCGATCCGGGCCGCGATGCGGGCCTGCGCCAGAGTGATGTCGGTGATGCCGGCCGCGACCAGGGCGTCGTGAGCCCGCCGCTCGAGTGCTCGGTAGGCGACGAAGAGCAGGATCCCAAGGTTCGGCTCTTGACGGTTTGTAGTCACCGTGCCAGATTAGACAGATAATCTGTCTATCGCACACAGGAGGACAGGTGAGCCGCCATGGATAGTCGGGCGGTTTGGCAGCACATCGACCACGAGCGCTCGTGGATCGCCGACTTTCTGGAGTCGCTACCACGTGTTGGCTGGGAGCAGCACAGCCTGTGCCAGGGTTGGAGCGTGCGGGACGTCGGCGCGCACCTGACCTTCTCGCACGCGCGATTGCGGGACGTCGCCTGGCCCGCAGCGAGGACCGGCCTGCGCTACAACGCGATGATCAAGTACTCCGCCTTGCACAGCCCGCTGACCCACGCGGAGATCGTGGCCAAGCTGCGTGGCTTCGTCGGCTCGCGCCGCAAAGCGCCGTTCGTCACGGAGCTGGAGCCGCTCCTCGACATTCTCGTCCACACCCAGGACATCTGCCTGCCGCTGGGCGTCGAACATCCGATGCCGGTCGACGCGGCCGTGGCGGTCGCCGACCGGGTGCTCTCTCTACGTGGCCCGATGCGGTTGTGGAAGCCGCCACGTGGAGTGCGCTTGGTCGCCACTGACGCGGACTGGGTCTATGGCGACGGTCCCGTCGTGCAAGCACCGATGCAGTCCCACCTGCTCACGATCACCGGTCGGCAAGCCTGCTCCCCGGAAGCGACCACAGCCAGTCAGGAGCCTGGACCGCCACGACTTCGCCCGAGCCACATAGACTCCCGGCACCTCGAGGGTTGAAGCCCGGCTCGAGGCCACCGGCTTGGAGCACAGCATCGTCATCGGGTCGACCGGGTGACCTGGTTCGCCGATCGGGAGCAGTGGGAAGTATGTCCTCGGTCAGGTGTCCATCTGCCAGCAGGTGGTCCGACGGCTCATCGGGGCTGGCTTGCGGCCCGACCCCTGGCGCCGTGAGGATCTGTCTATGAACGAGACGCCTGCCACGGCGAGGCTGAGACGTTCCGTCCGGGCGGTCATCCTGGCCGATGACGACCGGGTTCTGCTGTGCCGATTCCGTTTCCCGCATCCAGCCGTACCGACGCGCGCAACGGTCGTGTGGGCGGCCCCCGGCGGCGGCATCGAGCCCGGCGAACTGCCGCTGGGGGCACTGCGCCGAGAGCTGCACGAGGAGACGGGGCTTGTCATTGACGCCGACCCGCCTCATGTCTGGCATCAGGAAGTCGCCACTGACAGCCGTGCGGACGGCTACGACGGGGTGGTCAACGACTACTTCCTGGTCCGCACCACGCGTTTCGACCCCCGCGGCGCGCTGTCCGATGACGACCTCGCCGCCGAGCACATCAACGGGATGCGATGGTGGAAGCACGGCGACATCGCCGAATACCGCGGATCCGATCTGTTCTCACCCCGTGACATCGCTACACCGCTGGCGGCGCTGATCGCGGGTGATATCCCGGGCACGCCATTGATGCTCGGCCTGTGACTTCTCTGGACACCTAGAGGCCGCTGCCTGTCGCCTCTGGCACGATCCCGGGGTGACGACACGCGCCACCGATCGGAGCCGCTGGCTCGCGCTGGTCGTGTGCTGCAGTGCGATGTTCATGACGCTGCTGGACGTGAGCGTCACCAACGTGGCGCTACCGTCCATCGGCGACGACACGGGTGCCGGCTCGTCGCAGCTCCAGTGGATCGTGTCCGGGTACACGCTCGCCTTCGGGCTGGTGCCTGTGCTCGGTGGCAAGCTGGGCGACGACCACGGGCGCCGGCTGATGTTCCAGGTCGGGGTCGGTGGCTTCGTCGTCACCTCGGCGCTTTCTGGTCTTGCCCCCACAGCCGGGTTCCTGATCGGCGCTCGGGTGCTGCAGGGACTGTTCGGCGGCTTGATCAACCCGCAGACCTCCGGACTGGTGCAACAGATGTTCCGAGGCGCCGACCG
>JAVEDQ010000453.1 GCA_030840885.1 Frankiaceae bacterium | reverse complement strand
CTCGCGGTGGGCTGGGTCGCCGGATGGTTGCTGGGTCGCCTGTTCTTCCGCGCTCCGAGTGAGCGGTTCCGCCTGGCCGAGCACGCCGAGGGCTTCGTCGCGCTCGCGGCCACGTTCCTCGCCTACGCTGCCGGGGAGCTCGTCCACGGCTACGGGTTCCACGGCCCCGCGGCAGCAGAAGGCGCCCGAGGACGAGATGGTCGAGCGCGACTCCGACCAAGCCGCCGACCCGGCCGAGGCCGCCTGACGTTCCGAGGCCGTCGGGTCCTGGCCTCAGGTCTGGGCGCCAAGCGGGCGGCTGTCCGACGTTGCGGCGGAGTTGACGAAACCAGGCACGGACGACGGCCCGCTTCCTATGCTGACTCCCGAACATGTCGGGGACACGCCGACGGAAGGGGTCGCGGTCGTGCAACCGGTTCCCAGCAGTTCAGGGATCGATGGTTCTGAAGTCGACGGTGCTGGAAGCGACGGTGCTGGAGTCGACGGAGCTGGAGCGGACGGAGCCGACCCGGAGACGGAGTGCCTCGAGCTCCGGGTACTCGGCCACATCGAAGCCGCGACCGCCACCGCGACACTCGACCTCGGCGGCCCGCGGCAGCGAGCCGTGCTCGCCCGGCTCGCGCTCGCCCGCGGCTCGCTGGTCAGCGCCGAGCAGCTGGTCGAGGCGCTGTGGGGCGAGTCGCCGCCGGCCAGCGCCACCGCGTCGCTGCAGACCTACATCTCGCACCTGCGCCGCCGGCTGCAACCCGAGCGGCGCGGCCGGGACCGGGGCGGCGTCGTCGTCAGCGAGGCCGGCGGCTACGCCCTGCGCCTGCCCGAGGACGCCGTGGACGCGTGGCGGTTCGAGCGGATGCTCCGGGAGGCCGGTCGGCGCCTGCCCGAGGACGCCCGCGGCGTCGATGCGGCCGTACAGACGCTGCAGGAGGCCCTCGCCCTGTGGCGTGGCCCGGCCTACGCGGGCTTCGCGTCCGAACCGTGGGCCGAGGCGGAGGTCGTCCGGCTCACCGAGCTGCGTGCGTTCGCCTCCGAGCAACTGCTCGCCGCCCGGCTCGCCCGTGGCGAAGCCGCGCTGGTCGTGCCCGAACTCGAGATGCTCGTCGACGCCGACCCGCTGCGGGAGGAGCGCTGGCGGTTGCTGGTGCTGGCGCTCTACCGCTCCGGCCGGCAGGCCGACGCCCTCGCTGCGCTTCGCCGGGCGCGCAGCACCCTCGCCGACGAACTCGGTGTCGACCCCGGCCCTGCCCTGCGGGCGTTGGAGTCGGAGGTGCTCGCCCAGTCGCCCAGCCTGGACGCCACGATCCCGCCGCCGCGCGACCCCCAGCCGTCCCCGCCCGAAGCGGCAGTGACCAGCGCGACACCGGACGAGACAACACCGGTCGAACAGCCGGGTCCGGCCCCGGTCGCGGCGCCGAGCCGGCCTCGACGTCCTTCGGAGACGATCGTCGACCGCGACCGGGAGGTCGCCGAACTGGCCGCCTGCCTCGCCGACGCGATCGACGGCCAGGGCCGGCTCGCGCTGATCTCCGGGCCGGCGGGCATCGGGAAGAGCCGTCTGCTCACCGAGGTCCGGCAGCTCGCAGCCGAGGCCGGGGCGACCATGCTGTCTGCCCGGTGCAGCGAGCTCGAGCGCGAGTTCGGCTTCGGCGCCGTCCGGCAGCTGTTCGAGCCCCTGCTGCACGACGCCGCCCGGCGCGACGAGCTCCTGCGCGGTTCGGCCGCCGCGTCGGCTCCGGTGTTCGACCTCGTGGCCGGTGAGCCCGGGCCCGCCGAGGAGTCGTCGTTCGCCACCCTGCACGGCCTGTACTGGCTCACCGTCAACCTGAGCGCCGCCGGGCCCCTGGTGCTCGTGGTCGACGACCTGCACTGGTGTGACGTCGGGTCGCTGCGTTTCCTCACCTACCTCGTCCGGCGCCTGGAGGGCCTCCCCGTCCTGCTGGTCGCGGCCCGACGTACCGGCGAGGAACCGGTCGACGCCGCGCTCGTCGAGGAACTGGGTGCCGACATTGCCGCCGTCCCGATCCGGCTCGGGCCGCTCAGCGCCGCAGGGCTGCGCTCGATCATCGCCTCCCGACTCGGGTCCGAACCCGACCCGGCCTTCACCGCCGCCTGCCTGGAGACCAGCAGCGGCAACCCGCTGCTGCTCCGGCAACTGCTGCGGGCACTGCAGTCCGACGGCCTTCGGCCGGACGCGGCGCACGCCGACACGGCACGAGCCCTGGGCTCCCGTGCGATCGGCAGCATGGTCCGGCTGCGCCTGCACCGCCTGACCGCGTCGGCGCTGCTGGTCGCGCAGGCGCTCGCCGTCCTCGGCGACGGTGCCGCCCTCCCCGTCGTTGCCGCGCTCGCCGGGCTGGACGAGGCCGATGCCGCGCAAGCAACCGCGGCGCTGGTCCGGGCCGAGGTGCTGCGCCCCGAGTCCCCGTTGGGGTTCGTCCACGCGCTGGTCCGCTCCGCCGTGCTCGCGGGCCTCGCCCCGGGGGAGCGCGAACTGCTGCACGACCGGGCCGCGCGGCTGTTGCACCGCGCCGGCGCCAGCTCCGAGCAGGTCGCCGCACAGCTGCTCGCCGCGCCGGCCCGCGCCGACGGCTGGGCCGTCGACATGCTGCGCACCGCGGCCGCCGAGGCACTGCGCCGCGGGGTGCCGGACAGCGCGACGAGTTACCTGCGGCGCGCGATGGCCGAGCCGCCTCCGCCCTCGGAGCGGCCCGACCTCCTGCTCGAGCTCGCCCGCGCCGAGGTGTCCGTCGACGGGCCCGCCGCCCTGACCCACCTGCGCGAGGCCTACGCGACGCTGCAGGACCCAGGCCGACGGGCGTTCGCCGCACTCGCCCTGGCCCGCACGATGGTCTTCGTCGCACCGCGCGGCGAGGCCGCCGCCTTCGCCCGCGACGCGCGCGCGTCGCTGCCCGACGAGCTCGTCGACGAACGGCAGGGACTGCTCGCCCTCTGTCGCATCAGCGTCCACATGCACGGGCTCGACGCCGACGCGTGGGGCCTCGCCGCCGCCGGGCATCCGGTCCCCGAGATCGTCGGGGACGGGCCGGGTGCCCGCATGCTCGCCGCCCAGCTCGCGTGGGAGTACCTGTCGATGGTGGAGTCCGACGAAGCCGTGCGGCTCGCCCGCTGGGCGCTGGACGGCGGTGTCCTGTACGCCGTCGACAACGGCCTGCTGTGGGTGGTCGCGACGATGGTGCAGGACCTCGCCGACGGCGACGTGATGCCGCTGTGGGACGAGGCGATCGCCCTCGCCCACGCCCGGGGTTCGTTGTTCTCCGTCCTGTCGGTCTCGCTCTGGCGGGGCTACTCGCTGTTCCGGCGCGGCGACCTCCCCGAGGCCGAGGTGTCCCTGGGCGTCGCGGTCGATCAGCTGAAGATGTGGCAGGCGCCCGGCACCGGCGCCGCCTACGCCGAGTCGCAGCAGCTGCAGGCGTTGCTGGAGATGGACCGGCTGGCCGAGGCACGCGCCCGGTTCGGCACCGTTGGGCCCGCCATGCCCGGCTCCGACGGCGAGCGGCTATTGCTCGAGGCCGAAGCCGAGATCCTGCTCGCCGAGGGCCGGCCCGCGCAGGCCGTGCCGCTGTTGCAGCGGGCGGGCACGCTGCTCCCGCAGATGTGCAACCCGGCCTGGCGTCGCGGCCCCGCTCTGTTGGCCGACGCCTACGCGGCCATGGGCCGGACCGAGAACGCCCTCGCCCTGCTCGACGGTCAGCTCGAG
>JAVEDQ010000430.1 GCA_030840885.1 Frankiaceae bacterium | reverse complement strand
CCCCGCCCCGGGGTCACGATCTCGGCGGCCGTGCGTCGCTGCGGCTTCCACGCGTAGGGATTGGCGGCGGCGACGTCGCTGAACGCGGCGTAGAGCTCGGCCGACTCCGCGGAGCTCTGCTCCGGTGTGAGCCCGAGATCGGCCTGCAGCCGGTTCTCGAACAGCGGGTAGACCCGCGCCGGGAGGACGAGCCCCGCCGCGTGCATCCGTTCCGTCCCGAGATCGGCCGGGTCGAAGCGCGGCGGGCCACCGGGGTCCGTACTCCAGCCGAGTTCAGCGACGGGGTCGACGCCGGCACGGCCGAGCGCGGTCACCGACGCCTGCGCCTCGCCGCCGACCACGAGTGCCACCGTGCTCTCGCCGGCCGCGATGCGGGCCGCAGCCGCGTCGACCAACCGGACCGGCCACTGCCCGCCGATGCCGACGTCGGTGCAGGTCCGGGGCTCCGCGCCGAGCTCGCGGGCGAGGCGCCGGGCCAGCTCGTCGTAGGTCCAGCTGACGGTCCGTACCGCGGACACATCGTCCACACCGGCCAGCACCGACATGACCTGCCCGGGCCGGCGAACGGCGTCGGCAGCCGCGCCCCGGGCGACCTCGAGCAGCAGCGTGAGCGGCTCCCGCGCCGCCTTCACCGACCGCTCGGGGTTCGTCCGCAGCTGAGCGGTGCCGAGAACGACCGGCACCCGGGAAGGGTCGGTCACGCCGGCGCCCAGGACGCCCGAACCCGTCACGCCGAAACCCGGGCGAGCAGTCGGTCGACGAGGTCGGCCACCACGCGGGGCTGCTCGACCTGGGGGCAGTGTCCGACGCCCTCGAGCACCACGAGCTCGCCGTCGCCCAGCGCGTCGGCGAGCCGTTGGGCACCGCGGACCGGCACCAGCCGGTCGCGGTCGCCCCACACCAGCAGCGACGGACAGCGGACCGCCGCCGGGTCGACCGAAGCCTCCAGTTCCGGCAGCAGCCGGACGCCGAGGGCAGCGGTCGCGACGGCGCTGCGGCGGTCGTACCCGGCGAAGAAGCGGCGCCCGGCCCGGCGGGCGTCGCGCCCCGGCGCACCTGCCACGATGCGGCTGTACCCGAGGCCGAGGGCGGTCCGCATCAGGGCAGGCGGCAGCGGCGCCCCCGACAGCCGCGCGGTCATCGGCGATCCGGTCGCGTGGTGCAGCCAGCGCGCCAGCCGGACCGAGGCGGGCGCGAGCGCCATGACGGCGTCCGCTTCGCCGGCCGCTCCGGCGCGGAGTGCCAGGGTGCCACCGAGCGAGTTGCCGATGACCACCACCGACCCCTCACGGGCGCGGATGCGGCGGGCGGCCACCGCGACGGCCTCGTCGAGTTGCGCCAACACGGGCCCGGGCCGCAGGTCGGCCCCGCGATGGAAGCCGGGCAGGTCGATTGCGGCGGTGTAGTGCCCCCGCCGGGCGCAGGCGGCGCGCAACGCCGACCATGTCTCGCCGGAGTCGGCGAACCCGTGGACCATCAGCAGGGCACTCACGAGGGTTCCTCCCGAGCGCGCGATCCGCGCTCGACACCAATTCGACAGGGCGCCATGTCAGTTCGGGCAGCATAAGCCCCGCGTCGTCATCCGACGCGAAGGACGGCCACGATGGCGGGCATGGCTTCCTCCTGAACGAGCTTTACCTGAACGAGCGTCACGCCGGCCCCAGCGAGCGGGCGTACCGGACGCCGACGGCGACCCACCCCTCCAGGTCGCTGTCCTCGGCGATCGCAGCCGAACCGACGTCGAGCCACCCGGTCATCGGCTTGCCGCGCATCACGTACGGCTCGACGGCCGGGTGCTCCGCCAGTTGCTCGGTCTCGGCGGGGTCGCAGCGCAACAGCATGTCGCCCCGGCTGTTGGCGCTGACGGCCAGGTGGCCGTCGATCAGGAAGGCGAGCCCGCCGAACATCCGTTTCTCGGCGAGCCCCGGCTCGCCACCCACGACGGCACGGATGCGGTCGGCGAGGTCACTGTCGTAGGCCACCGCAGCAGTCTTCCACCGCGCTGCGGTGACCGTCGCCCGCCCGATGCACAGGTGCAGCTCATCTGACGCCAACGTCGGCCTGGGACCATCGATCTTGAAACCGGGACGGGAGCATGTGATCGAGAACGTGGAGCCGCCGTACCAGAGCAGGCGAGCCGCGAACAACCTCCGGGGGTCCCGGCAGTCGATGGCGACGCCGATTGCTCGACGGGCGTGGCTGCCCCTGGTGCTGGTGGCCGGGCCGCTTCTTGCCGTCGTCCTCGCCGTGGCTGGAGGGGCTCGCCTGCCGAGCCTGCAGTTCCTCGTCCTGTTGTTGGTGCTCACCGCCGGGGCAGGATTCGGCACGGCGTGGGCGTGGCTGCGGTGGCCTCCAGGACTCGCAGGCCTGGGACGGGGCTTGTGCCTGCTGCTTGTCGCTGTCATGGGTGGTGTCGTCAGCCTGGACGTGCTCAACAGGGCGGAGCACTTCTACTCGTCGTTCGCGGACCTGGTGGGAGACTCCCGCGGTACCGAGGTCGCGGCCCCGCCCCTTGGTTCGAGCGTCGGATCGAACTTCACGGTCCTGACGCCGGACTGGCAGCAGCGGGGTGAGCAGCTGAGCCTCACCGGGCAAGGTGAGCTGCTCAACGTGATGATCAGCGGTGCCGGAAGTGGCCTCGACCGTCCTGCCCTCGTTTACCTGCCGCCGGAGTTCTTCTCGGCGCCCGCAGCGCGCTTCCCCGCGGTGGAACTCATCCACGGCTTTCCGGGTCGTCCGCGGGACTGGGTCAACGGGGTCAACGCCCTCGCCATCCTGGACCAGGAGCGGCGCGCAGAGCGCATGCCACCCGTCGTCGCCGTGTTTCCGACGGCGGCCACAGGGTCCAGTACGGAATGCGTGGATGCGGTACACGGCCAGCGGAACGAGACCTACCTCGCCGAAGACGTCCCCGAGGCCGTCCGCGGCGCACTGCGCATCCTCGGCGGAGCCAGCTGGATCATCGGAGGTCTGTCGACCGGCGGATTCTGCGCTGCGAACCTGGCCCTCCATCATCCGCAGCTGTATGCGGCCGGCGTGAGCCTGTCCGGGTACTTCACCGCGGCTCAGGACCCGGGTTCAGCTCGGCTCTACGGCCACGACGAGTCCGCCCTGCAACGCAACTCTCCCGACTGGTTGATGGGCCACGGTCGTCTGAAGGGACCGCCGTTGTTCGTCGTCGCCTCGCGCGGAGACCCGGCTGCCGTCGGAGCCGAACGCGGGCTGCTCGCCGCGGTCGGCGCGGGTGACCCCTCCTTTCCCGTCACGGCGGCGTTGGTCGCCGGGGGGCACAACTGGGGCACCTGGCGAAACAGTTTCCCCGCCGCTCTCGACTGGGCCGGGAGATTCCTTCCGCACCCGCTCGCGCCCCCGCTGCAGCTACCCGTCGTCTCGGGAGGGGTTGCCGCGCAACAGGTCGCACACGGCACCGGGGACGGCACTGGGCACACCATTGGCCACGGCATCGGACGATCGACCCGCCCTCGAGCGGTGCGGCGCCTGCGCTAGTGACGTCGAGCGAGCGCCGCTGAGGGTTCTGCTGTCCCGTCCGCGGCGCGTCCGCTGCGGCGTCGGTTCAGCCGGTGGAGCCACGCGAGGGAGACCTGCTGCCCGCCGAGCACGGCACCAGCCGGAGGATTCGCCAGCCACCGCTTGATCAGGGGAGCCGTGGCCAGCCCGATGACCAGCGACACGAGGTGACCGACGTCGGTGAAGGTGACGCCGGCCGACGCGCTGACCGAGAGCGAGACGGCGAGAGCGGCCACCCAGAGGAGGCGCCATCTGGTCGCAAGAAGCCATGTCATCGCCCCGGCCACCGCCACGAACCCGTAGCTGACGCCGACGTCCGAAGCGTGCGCGACGCTGACGCTGATCAGGCGGTGCTGGACGCCGTAGCTCAGCCCGGCCGCCACCAGCAGCGTGGCGAACACGTGCCCCGCCGCAAAGACGGCCAGCGTGCGGCGCGTCCCGAGCCGTCGCTCGACCGGAGCCATGACCAGGGTGAAGCGAACCAGCAGTCGCAACGGGATGTCGGGGCCGGACGTCCAGAAGGCGCTGGCCACCAGCACCTGCAGGGGCCGGTCGGTGAGGTTGTCGAGGTTCGTGCTCTGCGAGCGGATGAGCGCGTCCGCAAGATGCGGATCGACGCCACGCAGGGACCACGACGTCACCGCGAGGGCGAACAGGTACGTGTAGGTGCCGGGGGCCGAGCGCACCCACGACGCGGTGCGTTCCTGTATCCGCTTGAGCTGCGCACTCCGTCGCCTCATGGCCCTCACGGCGATGCCCGCGACAGCTGTGCGGACGATTCGCCCATCGGCTCCGCGGAAGGCGGCGGTGGTAGCGCCCACTGCAGGGCCTGGCGCAACGCGGGCCGCCACACGTGGTACGTGTGCCGGCCCGGACGAATCCTGAGCCGTACGTCGATGCCACGACTGCGGAGAACTGTCTGGAGCCGCACCAGTCCCGGGATGACGTCGTGGTCCGACCTACCCGCGTCCATCCAGATGCGCACGGGCAGATGGTCGGGGAGGCCGGCCGCGTAGCGGCTCGGGTCGTTCGCGGCCTCCGCGGCGTCGCCCTGCGGCCCGGGTCCGAACAGCGCGGCCGTTCCGCCGGCGTGGGTCGGGCGGTCCAAGCCGGACATGTCGATGATCGTGCCGAACGTGTCCGGGTGCCGGAGACCGAGGTTCAGGGCGCAGAACCCACCGGCGGACATCCCGGCGATGATGCGGTCCCCGCCGCCTGGGAGCGTCCGGTAGGCGCTCTCGGCCGCCGGGAGCACGTCCTGGAGCAGATGGGTCTCCGCTCGGACGTGGATGCCGTCGACGCATTCCGGGTCGTCGAGCCAGTGGTGACTCATTCTCGGCATGACGATCACCGCGGGCTGCCCGTCGGCGGCCAGGGCACTCCCGGTCCGGCTGGCGCCACCGCCCCGGATCCAGTCGCCCGGGCTTCCGGGGGAACCGTGCAGGAGGTAGACGACCGGGAAGTGGCGGAGCGGTTCCGCGAAGTACTGCGGCGGCAGATACACCAGCGCGGTCGACGGGCCGAATCCGCTGCCCCTGTCCGGAACGGCGAGCCGCACGACGCCCCCGTGCGGAAACTCGAGGGAGGTCTGCGCAACGTTGGCGGCCAGGAGATCTCCCCGGTCGAGCCGCGCCAAGCTGTCCGGCCCGGTGACCACCGAGACCACGTCGGAGAGATGCGGCAGGTCGCTGAAGTAGCTGTTGACTCCGTCGCCGACCAGGAGAGCGCTCAGCAGCAGCGCGCCCGCGAGCGCGGTTCGATGCAGGCGACTGCTCCGGCCACGGGCGACGCGCCACCACGCCAGGAGGACGGCGGCGCCGAGGACGGCCACGAACCCGGCGCTGGTGACGTCGACCTGTCCCACCTGCCCTCGCTCTCCTGGGTACCGAACTGTTACGGGCTGACGGGACGGACGAACGGGAACGCGATGGTGTCGCGGATCCCAGCTCCCGTCAGCAGCATCAGCACGCGATCCACACCGAGCCCCAGCCCACCGGTCGGCGGCATCCCGTACTCCAGGGCAGTCAGGAAGTCCTCGTCGAGCTGGAGCGCCTCGGGGTCCCCGGCCGCTGCCTTCAACGACTGCGAGGTCAGCCGCTCGCGCTGGTCCACGGGATCGATCAACTCCGAGTAGGCGGTCCCGATCTCGAAGCCGGAGGCGACGAGGTCCCAGCGCTCCGCCAGGCGGCTGTCGGTGCGGTGGGGGCGGGTGAGCGGGCACGCGTCGATCGGGAAGTCGATGTAGAAGGTCGGGGCGACGGTCTGCTTCTCGACCAGGCTCTCGTAGAGGGCGAGAACCATCTCTCCGGCGGATGCGGACGGGCCGCAGTGCACGCCGTTGTCCCGGCAGATCGCGGTCAACTCGTCGCTGGTCGAGCTGACGGTCACGGGCCGCCCCACGGCGCAGGCCACGGCGTCGTGCACCGAGATCACCGGCCACGGGGCAGTCAGGTCGAACTCGTGGAGCTCACCGTCCGGGTCCCGATGCATCGAGATCGGGCGGCCGTGGACGGCGCAGGCGGCGGCCAGGATGAGGTCCTGGGCGAGCCGTCGCATGGACTGGTAGTCCCCGTATGCCTCGTACACCTCGAGCGACGTGAACTCCGGATTGTGGGTGGAGTCCGCGCCCTCGTTCCGGAAGTTCCGGTTCAGCTCGAACACCTTCGTGAGTCCACCCACGCACAGTCGTTTCAGGTACAGCTCCGGTGCGATACGCAGGAAGAGTTCGGTGCGGTATGCATTGCTGCGTGTCTTGAACGGGCGAGCCGCAGCCCCGCCGTGCAAGGCCTGCAGCATCGGGGTCTCGATCTCCAGGTACTCGGTCGAGATGAGGCGCTGCCGCAGCGCGTGCACCATCGCACTGCGGTGCCGCAACATGGCGACCGAATCCGGGTTCACCAGCATGTCCAGATAGCGGTGCCGCACCCGCGCATCCGGGTCGGCCAACCCGCTGCGTCGACTCGGCATCGGCCGTAGGCACTTCGAGGCCATCCTCCAGTCGCTGACCAGCAGGGAGAGTTCGCCCCGCCGGGATCGCGTGATGCAACCGGTGACGCTGACGATGTCGCCGAGGTCGACCGACTGTCGCCACAGCATCCGCAGCGGCGCCGGGGTCTCGGCCAGCGTGAGCATGACCTGGATCTCGTGGCCCTGCTCCTCGATCACGGCGAAGATGACGCCGCCCAGATCCCGAACGGCCTGCACCCGCCCGGCCAGCGAGAGCGGAACGTCCGGCCAGAGATGCGCGTCGGCGCATTGGTCGCGCACGTCCGAGATCCGGCGGTCACGCGGGACGGACACGGGGTAGGGCGTCCTCCCATCGGCCTGCAGGACCGCGATCTTGGCGAGCCGGACTCGTTGCTGCTCGCTGTACCGGCGCGGTGGCGCGGCCGGATGCAGTAGGTCAAGCTCCTGCTGCGCCACCGCTTCGGCGAAGGGCAGCGGGGTGCCGTCCGGAGCGGGCACCAGGTCGTGCGGAGCCCGCGGCGGAGTGACGCGGGGGGCGGGCAGGAATCCCTCCGCCATGGCCGCCGCGACCACGGCGCGGGTCAGGGTGAGCGACGAGTCGTAGCAGAGGAACCGGGGGACCCAGCGCGGCAGGTACTTCGCGTTGCTCCGGTAGAGCGTCTCGATCTGCCAGAACCGGGAGGCCGCCGAGAGCACTGCCTGGTTGAAGCGGACGAGCGGCCCTGCGCCCACCCTTTCGGCGCTGCTGAAGACCGAGCCGAACACGGCGAAGTTCAAGGAGACCTGCTGGAGGCCGAAACCGGCTGCCGCATCCATCAACCCGTTGAGCATGAACTCGATGAGCCCGTTCTCCGCCTCCCGGTCCCGCCGCATCACGTCCAGGGAGAGTCCGCGGGCCCCCCAGGGGACGAAGGAGAGCAGGGCCCGCACCACTCCGTTGCGGTCGTGGGCCGTGACCATGACGCAGCGCCGGTCGGCCGCATCGCCCATGCGGTCGAGCGCCATGGAGAAGCCGCGCTCGGTGTCGTTGCCGCGCCACTGCTCCGCGCAGCGGGTCAGGTCCTCCATCTCTGCGGGTGGTACGTCGGCGTAGCGACGCACCTGGACGGTGTAGCCCGCTCGCGCCGCGCGGGTGACGGCCTGCCGGACCGGGCGCATGGTTCGTCCGGTCAAGCTGAACGAGTCGACGTCGACGATCGCCTCGTCGCCGTAGGCCTTGGCCTTCAGGCCGGCGTCCACGTACGCCTTTGCGCCGTCCTCGCTGGCGGACAGGACCGCCGGATAGCAGCCGTGCGCCCGCGCGTGCGTCATCCAGGCGTTGATCGCGGCCGGCCAGGCACTCGGATGGCCCAGGGGATCGGCGCTGGCCAGGCTGACGGAGGCGATGATGCGGAAGGTCACCGCCGCTCGTCCGTCCGGCGAGAAGATCGCCGACTTCTCCCGCCTCGTCGCGAAGTAGGCCAACGAGTCCCGCTCGCCGGATTCGAGGATCAGCCGACGGATCGCCAGCTCGTCGGTTGCCGGCAGGAAGCGCGCCGCCCGGCTCGACCGCAGGAAGACGGCCAGCGCAGCCAGCACCGCGAGCGCCGACAGCAGCCCGGAGAGGCTCGCCACCCACCGGTGACCGCCGTGCCCGTTGAGGCCGGTGCCGGAATGCTTGTAGGCCAGGCCCAGGACAGCACGGAAGGTCCAGTGCAGCCGCTCACCGGTGCCCCGCAGCGTGCGGGGGAACAGTTCGGTGAGCACGAAAGTGGCTGTCGCCGAGATCGCCAGTCCCGCCGTCAGCACCCCGAGGGACAGCGGTGTGGCCTTGCTGTCGATGCGGGCGGGGAATGCGCTGCGCGCCAGCCACAGCGCCACCGCGAGTACTGCCCCGAGAACGCTGGACACCGCGAGCAGGATCGCGCCCCGGTGCGTGACCTCGATGTCCTTCTGGGCGAGCGAATCCCAGTTCTGGGCCACCAGGACGACCAGGATCGACTGCAGGCCGATGACGACGACCTGGAAGGCGACCACCGTCACCACCGCGACGTGCAGGCGTCGCCGCAGCGCGCCGGCGGTGACGAACAACAGCACGACGACGAACAGGTTGGGCTCTGCCGGCAGGTTCAGCAGGCCGAAGATGTCGTCGACCGCGTCCGGCCAGCCGAGGCTGCGCAACGGGATGCTGATCAGTGACCAGACCGCGGCCACGGTGACGAGGCGCCCGATCCAGCCGGCCAGACTCTCGCGCCAGCCCGTCGTGCGAGGCCGGGTGCCGACCTCGCCGACGAGCATGGGTCCGGCTGGACCGACTGCCATCTCGTCCTCGGTCCGCGCCATCTGGTCACCCATGATGGACCTTGTCGCATCGGAGGAACGTGTGAGTGCGGTGTCCCGTCGGTGGAACGGGACCTAGCTCACCGTAGTTGCTGCAGCGCCCAGCTGTTGCCGTCGGGGTCGCTGAAGTAGGCGTATCGGATGCCACCCATGTCCTGGACAGCGCTGATGTCGACACCGCGGCCGAGTAGCGCCGTCCGCGCGGCGTCGAGGTCCTCCACGACGAGGTGCACTCCACGTGAGGACCCCGGCGCACGGTCGGTGAGGTCACCCATGCCGGTGCCGATCAGTACCGAGCACGCGGAGCCCGGCGGAGTCAGCTGGACCACCCGCATCCCGTCCATGGGTCGCACGTCGTGGTCCTCGTGGAAGCCCACCTGGTCGACGTAGAACGCCTTGGCGCGGTCGACGTCGGACACCGCGAGCGGCACGAGCTCCAGTCGCATGGTCACTGCTGCAGCGGTCTCGTTCGGCATGACTCCACCTCTCGTCGTCGGGTCCTGGCGGACCCGCTACCCATTGGTCGGACCTGACCCTCGATTCTCGACAGACGCCTCGTCGAGGCGTTCCTGCAGACCGCGGAGGCCGCGGAGGATCATGGCTCCGTACCCGTCGTCGGGAAGGGCCGCAGCTGCTTCCTGTCCCTGGACGAGGTGGTGTCTCGCCACCTCTCGGTTGTTCAACCGGCGGTAGACCTCCCCGAGGTTGAGGTGCAACGACGGGTACATCGCGCCGACCGGGCTCGCGAGTCCGGCCTGGGCGGCCCGCTCCTCCGTGACCTGGTGGGCCGCTTCGAGGGCGCGCAGGTCCCACAGCAACTCGTCCTGCAGGTCGTCCTGGACGTCCGCCATCCAGTGGCTGACCGCGCACCGGTGCAGCGGGTCGCCGTCCGGGCCGACCTCCTCCCACAGGGCCGCGAACAGTACTGCCGCGCCCGCCCGGTCGGCCTGCTGCGCGAGTTGCATCCCGACGCCCAGCCGCTGCATGAAGGGATCGACCTCAGTCACCGGATCTCCGCCTCGCACGTCCGCGCCCCTTGTGCGGTCGCGCGGAGCGCGGCGGCGCGGCAGAGACCGACCAGCGTCGAGGACGGTCGAGCCACGGCGGGATGCTGGTTGCCCGATCGCCACGGGCCGCTTCCAGCTGCGGTTGGGTCAGGAAGAGGGCGTCTTCGAGGGAGGCCCCGCTCAAATCGGCTCCACGCACGTCGGCGCCGAGCACGTCCGTTCTGCCCAGGTTGGCGGCGGACAGGTCCGCGCCGATCAGGTAGGCGCCTCGCAAGCTGACCCCGCGCAGGTCCGCGCCCTCGAGGTCGGCCCCGATCAGATCGGCGCCCGGCCGATCGGGACCGCGGCCGGGCACGTCCGCGCGCAGGGTCTCGCTGACCTCGCCCAGGAGCGGGCCGACCTGTGCCCGGAGCGTCCGAGGGTCCAGCCTTTCGAGTTCGTGAGCCGACCCTTCGACCAGTCGGCGGGTTCGCTGCTGTACCTGTTCCACCTGCTCCTGCAACGGCCCGGATGGCAGGTGCGCCAGCGCCTCGGCCAGGTACCAGAGCAGTTCCTTAAGCTGCCGCATCACGCCGAAGACGTCGAACATCGACGCGGCGGTTTCCGGTGCCTCGAGCCAATCGCGACCGGCGAAGGTTCCCTGGACGACCTGCTGCCCCGCTCCGAAACAATCGAAGACGGCGCAACCCGGGAAGCCGCGCTCGCGCAGGGTGCCGTGGATGTTGCAGCCGAAATCGGACCCGAGATTGGGGCAGGCAAGCCCGGCAGGCTTGCTGATCGCGAAGTCCGCCGACTGTGCGAAGGCCGGCGCGACGCAGCACAGACCCGCACACCGGGAGCAGTCAGCGCGCAGGTCCCGACGAACCTCGAGCAAGCTGGGCCGGCCGGCACTGTCGGTCACGTCGAGACCTCCGTCGACTGC
>JAVEDQ010000427.1 GCA_030840885.1 Frankiaceae bacterium | reverse complement strand
GTGTTCGGCGCCAGCGCCATGTACTCCAGCGCCCGCTCGACACCGGGACGTGCGGCGTCCGGAACCTGGGCCGGGTCCGGCACGGACCCGTCCAGCGGGACGCCCTGGGCGGGGTTGGTCCCCCAGGTGACGAACGGGGTGAGCTCGGCGGCGTCGAGGACGACCTCGCGGTCGTAGGTGGCGTCGTCGTCGGTGGTCAGCGAGCGCCAGTACGCGACGGCCGCGTCCCAGTCGGCACCCTTTGGCGCGTGCGGGCGGCCCTTGAGGTAGGCGAAGGTCGTCTCGTCCGGAGCGATCATGCCGGCCCGGGCGCCTGCCTCGATGCTCATGTTGCAGACCGTCATGCGGCCCTCCATCGACAGCGCGCGGATCGCCGACCCGCGGTACTCGACGATGTAGCCGGCGCCGCCGCCGGTGCCGATCTTGGCGATGATGGTGAGGACGATGTCCTTGGCGGTGACGCCCGGCGGCAGCTCGCCGTCGACCGTGACGGCCATCGTCTTCGGCCGGCGCAGCGGGAGCGTCTGGGTCGCGAGGACGTGCTCGACCTCGCTGGTCCCGATGCCGAACGCCAGCGCGCCGAACGCGCCGTGGGTGCTGGTGTGCGAGTCGCCACAGACCACGGTGACGCCGGGCTGGGTGAGCCCGAGCTGCGGGCCGACGACGTGCACGATGCCCTGACCGGGGTCGTTCATCGGGTGCAGCCGGACGCCGAACTCGGCGCAGTTCTTCCGCAGGGTCTCGACCTGGGTGCGGCTGACCAGGTCGGCGATGGGCAGCAGCGTATCGAGCGTCGGGACGTTGTGGTCCTCGGTCGCGAGCGTGAGGTCGGGCCGGCGCACCGGGCGGCCGGCGAGCCGGAGCCCGTCGAAGGCCTGCGGGCTCGTCACCTCGTGCACCAGGTGCAGATCGATGTAGAGCAGGTCGGGACCGTCCGTCGCCCCTTCTCTGCCGGCGGTGCCGGGAGTGGGGACGATGTGTGCGTCCCACACCTTCTCGGCGAGCGTGCGTGCCATCGACGCCTCCTCAACCTCTTGCCGTCCCAGATGTTGGGATGGCAGTATCACTACGTGGACAACAATAGCGGAGTGGGCGTGCTTGACAAGGCCGTCCGCGTTCTCGATGCCCTGGAGGCCGGTCCGGCCGCGCTCGGCGACCTCGCCGTCCGCACCGGTCTGCCCCGCGCGACCGCCCACCGGCTGGCCGTTGCCCTCGAGGTCCATCAGCTCGTCGGACGCACCGACGACGGCCGCTTCCAGCTCGGGCCGCGCATCAGCCCCGTCGGTGACCTGCTGGCGGGCATGGCCGAGCCGGTGCTCCGCGCACTCCGCGACGCCACCGGGGAGAGCGCGCAGTGCTACATCCGGACGGGCAGCTCCCGCCGGTGCATCGCCGCCGCCGAGCGGGCCAGCGGACTGCGCGACACCGTGCCGGTCGGCACGGTGCTGCCCATGACCGCGGGCTCGGCCGCCCACGTCCTGCTCGCCTGGTCGGCCGAACCGCTGCCCCGCGCCGCGAGCTTCGACGCCGACGAGCTGGCCGCCACGCGGCGACGCGGCTGGGCCGACAGCGTCGAGGAACGCGAGGCCGGGCTCGGGTCGGTCTCGGCGCCGGTCTTCGCAGCCGACGGCAGCGTGGTCGCCGCGCTGTCGGTGTCGGGGCCGCTGCAGCGACTCACCCGCTCCCCCGGCCGCCGCCACGGTGCCGCGGTGGTCTCCGCCGCCGCCGAGGTCGGCGAGGCGCTCAGTCGAGGGCGAACGAGCCTGCCGACGAGGTGAGCGCCGCGGGCGTGTCCGGCACCAGCTGCGCCGGCAGGTTGATCTCGGCCACGATCTCGCCGTCGCTGGTGTGCAGCGCCAGCTTGCCGCCGTGGACCTCGACAAGGCGGCGCACTACGTAGAGGCCGAGACCGGCCCCCTCCCGCGTGCGGGTGGCCGACGGGTCAGCCTGTGTGAAGGGCTCGAGCAGCACCTCGCTCAACTCCGGGCTGATCTCCGGCCCGCGGTTGCGGACCCGCACCACGACGTCGCTGCCGACGCGACCGCCGGACAGCCGGACGGGCGTGAGCGGATAGGCGTGGGTGAAGGCGTTGTCGAGCAGGTTGCCCAGCACCTGGTGCAGTGCCACCTGCCCGACATGGGCATCGAGCCCGTCCGGCAGGTCGCAGGTCAGGCGCTCCCGCTGGCGTGACGACAGCCCGGCGACGACCTCGCCGGCGACCGCGGTGACGTCGGTGACGACCCCGGGGTCCACCGCGGTCGCCTCGGCCGCGGTGAGCATGTTCTCCAGCAGCCGGCGCAGTCGCTCGGAATGCAGCAGTGCGGCGTCGAGCAGTTCGTCGATCTTCGGATCGTCGAGGCGGTGCCGACGGCGGCGCAGCGTCAGCAGCGCCGCGGAGATACCGGTCAGCGGCGTACGGAACTCGTGGGTGACGGTGCCGACCAGGTCGCTGCGCAGCTGCGCAGCGTCGGCGAGCCGGGCGACGATGCTCTGCTGCCCGTCGTAGAGCTCACTGCGGTAGTGCTCCTCGTTCGCGCGGGACCGCTCCTGGTAGTGCCAGAAGGCGAGCTGTGCGCTGGCCATGGCGCACACGAAGCCGGCGTGGACGGCGGCCGACGCCCACGTGTTGCCTGGGTGGACGAAGACGTTGCTCTCCCTCATCTGCCCCAGCAGCCCGTGCTCGAGCAGCACGAACGCGATGGCCACGGCGTAGACGAGCCACTCCTGGTAGAGCCCGATGATCGCGACCGCCACGAAGTAGTGGAAGTGCATCTCGATCAGTCCGCTCGCGAGGTGCACCAGCACGGCGGAGGAGAGGAGGAGCCCCAGGCTCGCGGCAAGACTGCGACGCAGCCGGGCGCCCGGGACGATGGCCAGAGCGAGCAGCCAGGCGACGGGGGATGCGGCCAGCAGGCCCACGTCGAACGTGTGGTGGGACGCCATCGCGAAGACGACGATGACCGGCAGGTGGAGCCCGAGCACGATCGTCACCAACCGGTGCCGTGCCTCGAAATCCGGCTCGGCCAGACCCCGCCCGCGCGGCAACCAGGCCAGGTCGACGCTCATGGGACAAGCATCGATGCTCGCGCGGCTGCGGCCAATGATCCATCCGGACCACCTGGAACGCGGGTCGGACTAGTCGGACCTGGCCGTCATTTCGCCCTCGTGCGACGGCAGACATGACTGAGGGCCTCCCTCCCGCGTTTCCGCTGGTGGGAGGCCCTGTAGCCCCGACCGGATTCGAACCGGCGCTACCGCCTTGAGAGGGCGGCGTCCTGGGCCACTAGACGACGGGGCCGCTGGTACAGCGGACGCGTCACGTCTGCTGCTCCGCTGGGGTACCAGGACTCGAACCTAGACTAACGGAACCAGAAACCGTCGGGCTGCCAATTACCCCATACCCCAGTGGTCCCGAAGGACCGATCGCCACCATACCGGACACGGTTCACCCGACAGGGTTCCCCGAGGACGCAGACGGCCGTGTGACCTATCTCAGGTGCCTGTCGCGCGACGGAGACGGGCGAGGCTCCGGTCCCGGCCGAGCAGCTCCATCGACTCGAACAGCGGCGGCGAGATGAGCCGGCCGGTGATCGCGACGCGCACCGGCGCGGCGGTCTTGCGCTTGTTCAGGCCGAGCGCCTCGCCGACCCCCCAGACCGCGGCTTCGATGTGCTCGGTGGTCCAGTCCTGGAGCGCCTCGAGTGC
>JAVEDQ010000425.1 GCA_030840885.1 Frankiaceae bacterium | reverse complement strand
GGTGCAGCTTGACGGTGTCGTACTTGTCGGCGATCTGCTGCAGTTCCTCGCCGAAGATGACGTCGTTCTTGTTCGGCGCCGAGTGGGCGATCACGACATCGGGCATCGAGTCACGCCGGTCGAGGGTCCGCAGCATGGCCATCACGGGTGTGACGCCGCTGCCGCCGGTGAGGAACAGCATCTTCTTCGGCGGCGGGTCGGGCAGCACGAACTCGCCCTTGGGAAGGGCCAGTCGCACCACGCTGCCCGGGGCCAGGCCGTCGACGAGGTGCTTCGACATGAAGCCCTCGGGCATCGCCTTGACAGTGATGGCGATGTGGCCGGCGTCGTTTGTGCTCGGGGGCACTGTCAGCGAGTAGGACCGCCAGATCCACTTCCCGTCGACGTCCACTCCGATGCCGACGTACTGGCCGGCCTTGTGGTCGAACGACCAGCCCCAGCCGGGGCGGATGACGAGCGTCGCCGCGGTCTCGGTCTCTTTGACGACCTTGTCGACGCGACCGCGCAGCTCGCGGGTCGACCACAGCGGGTTGATCAAGTTGAGGTAGTCGTCGGGCAGGAGGGGAGTGGTGAAGCGGGCGGCCAGACCCTTGGGCGGGCCGCCGGTCTTGGAGACCCGGGTGCGGCTGCGGGCAAAACCGGTGCCGAAGACGATGGAGAGGCCGACTGCGGCCCCGGCGGCTACCGCCTTGTACCGCGCCGGAATCTCAGGCAGGTCGTCGATCTTCATCCGGTGCTCCCCGTTCGCTGGTGCTCTGGTGTACATGTGCCCGAGGTGTGCAGTGCGACTCCGGATGGAGCCCACCAATTGTCATGAACCTGTGTGCCACCGGCATTGTCACGTTCGCAAGCTCACGATAACTCCTGCATGACGCCTGCTTCAAACCGGAAGCGCCGCTCGGCCGAGGCCTCGCCGGGGTGGAACACGAGCACGAGGCCGCCACCCTCGCCCGTCGCCCGCTCGATCTCGAAGTTGTGGGTGAGGAACAGGACCCATTCCGACGGCCGGTCGCCGGCGAACAGATCCGCCGTCGTCACTCCCGGACGCAGCCGCCGCCGGCCTTCGACCTCGGTCGCCGCGCGTTGTTCGGGCGGTGTGGCGTGGGCCGCGAGGTGGGGGCACAGCTGGAGGGCCGCCTCGGCGCACGCGACGTGCATGGGCGGGTCGGTGAACGACCGGCTCTCGGCCGCCTTGGGGCCACCGAGAAAGGCGATGTCGTACTCGAGCGAGAGGCCACACATCCCGCACAACCGGCTGAGGGCGCACTGGATGGACCGTCGGCGGTTGGGCGCGCGGAAGTCGTGGGTCCCGTCGTCGTAGCTGTTGACGAAAGGGATGGGCAAGCCGTGCTCGCTGTCGACCGGCCGGTCGGCCAGGGCGGCGGGCAGGTGGGGATCATGGGTTTGCGGAGACATCGACGCACGCTTACCCCTCGCAACACTCCGTAGGCATTTCTCGGCGTGTCGCGCGTGAGTCTCGTCCTCGTCGTCCGTTATGCCCCTGTTCGGTCACCGAGCCGCGTGCCCTGGCCCGCTTCTGCGTAACGGTCGAGCTCATGACCGGTATCCGAACCGTTATGACTCCCCCGGGGAGCCGAGGCGTCCGCCTCATAGCGTGACGACGGAACCTGGGCGGCGGGTGTCGGAGCGGAAGCAGGGCAACGATGCAGCGGTTTCTGGCGGCCCTGGCGGTCACTCTCGGTCGACGGGCGAAGCTGGTGGCGGCGCTCGTCGCCGTCGTGACGGTCGTCCTCGGCTTCGGCGCGACCCGCCTGGAGTTCGCGACGGGGCAGGACAGCTATCTGAACTCGAACGATCAGGTCGCGGTCGACAACGAGAAGTACCAGTCCCTGTTCGGCGGCCAGGCGATGCTGACCGTCTGGTCGGCCCCGGCCGGCGGCGACGTCGTCTCGTTCTTCTCGCGGGCCAACCTCGATCAGCTCGCCGAGGTCGAGCGTCGGCTCACCGCCGACCAGCACATCCTCGGCGTGATCACCCCCGCGACGGCGTTGCAGTACACCGAGAACCTCGTCATCGGCACCGACCCGGCCGGCCGAGCCGCTGCTGTCCCCAGCGGCCCGGCGGCGTCGATCCTGCTCGGGGCGGCCGCACGCGACCCCGACCCGGCCGGCCGCGCCGCCCGTCAGGCCGACACCGGCAAGACGCTCCAACGCTTCGGCGCCGTTCCCGCCACGGCACGCACGCTCGACAACCCCGACTGGGTGCGCTTCCTGCTCTTCGACAACGCCGGCGAGATCCGGAAATCGCTGCGCTCCTTCTTCCCGGACGCCGGCCACGCACAGATGGTCGTCCGGCTCGTCGGCAACGCCGACGTCGAGGGCGAGGGCGCCGGAGCGGTCGCGGTGCAGTCGGCCATGGCCGACCGGCGCTGGACCGGCACGAGCGGAGCGGAGTTCGCCAGCGTCACGACCGGTGCGCCCGTCCTGCTCAAGGACATCAACGACTACCTCAAGGGCGGCTTCCTGAGCCTGGGTGGGCTGGCCGTGGGAATCATGGTCCTGATCCTGCTGATCGGCTTCGCCGTGCGGTGGCGGCTGCTGCCGCTCGCGGTCGTCCTGATCGGCACGGTCTGGGCATTCGGCCTGGCCGGGTTCCTCGGCATCTCCCTGTCGGTCATCACCATCGCCGGGCTCCCCGTCCTGCTGGGGGTGGGCATCGACTTCGCCATCCAGATGCACAGCCGCGTGGAGGAGGAGGTCGTCCTCGACCGGGCCGACCATCCGATCCAGGAGACGACCGTCAACCTGGTGCCGGCGCTGATCGTGGCGACCGTCGGCGCGGTGCTCGCCTTCCTCGCTCTCAACATCTCGAAGGTCCCCGGCATCCGCGACTTCGGGAAGCTGCTGGCGCTGGGCATCGTCGTCATCTGCATCGCGAGCGTGGTGCTCACCGTCTCGGCGCTCGGTTTCCGCGAGTACCGGAAGCCGACAGCTCCGTCGACCAAGCCCGGCGACTACACGCACGGCCCCCTCGGGCGCTTCGTCGTCGCGCTCGGGTCGCTGCCCCGCCGTGCCGCCATCCCGCTGCTGCTGCTCTCGGTCCTGGTGTTCGGTCTGGGCGCCGCCTTCGAGGGGTCGCTGAAGCTGCAGACCGATCCCGAGCGCTGGGTGAACCAGGACACGCAGGTCGTGAAGGACATCAACACCGTCCGCACCGAGACCGGTGCCAGTACCGAGCTCGGCATCTTCATCGAGAGCACCCGTGGCGCCGAGGGCGCTGTCAACCCGCTGTTCAACGACGAGACCGGCCGCTACGTCACCGACTTCGCCGCCCGGCAGCTGGCGCAGAACCCGACCCTTCTCACCGCGTCCAGCCTGGTGACCACCGTCGCCTATCTCATGGAGGTGCCCGGCGCGACGGTGCTGCCGCCGACCGGGGCCGACCTGCAGAACGCCTACAACGTTGCCCCGCCGGCGATCAAGCTCTCGACCGTGAACGTGCAGGAGCAGGCGCTGAACCTCATCTTCCGAGACGGCGGCCGTGACCTGGCCGGGCGGGCCGTGGTCGTCGACCGGGTGCGGGCCACCCCTGGTGCCCCCGGCTTGCGGGCCACGCCCTCGGGCCTCGCCGTCGTCGGTGTGGGCCTGCTCGAGAACCTCGAGGCGAACCGCATCCTGCTGACCTACCTGGCGCTCGCCCTCGTCTTCGTCTGGTTGCTCGTCCGCTTCCGCAACCTCGCGCAGGCGGTCCTGTCGCTGGCGCCGGTGCTCATCGCGGTCGGTGCGGCCTCGCTGGTGGCCACCGCCGTCGGGTTGGAGCTGAGTCCCCTGACGGCGGTCGGGGGACCGCTCGTCATCGCGGCCTGCACCGAGTTCACCGCGCTGATCCTGCTGCGCTACCTCGAGGAACGGGACCGCGGGGAATCGCCGCGCGAGGCCGTGGACACCGCCGCCGCCCGGACCGGACGGGCCTTCGTCATCTCCGCGCTCACCGCCATCACCGGCGTGGCCGTGCTCGCCTTCTCGTCGTTGCCGCTGCTGCGCGACTTCGGCCTCGTCGTCGCGCTCAATGTCGCGGTGGCGCTGCTCTCGGCGCTCGTCGTGCTGCCGCCGCTGCTGGTGTGGGCGGACGAGAAGGGCTGGGTCCGCCCGTCCTCCAAGGTCGGCGCGGCGCGCGAGCAGCACGCGGGCGGGAGCCTCAGCCGGAGCAGCTGAGGTCGCCGCACAGGGTTTCCCGCCTAACTGTTGTTTCCCGCCCAACTGTGGTTCCCCGCCTCACTGTGGTTTCCCCGCTGCACTGTCGGGGGCACGAGCACCGCATGGCTGGTTGGAAGCTCTCGGACATGCCCTCGCAGGACGGCCGCGTCGCCGTGGTCACCGGCGCCAACAGCGGCATCGGCTTCGTCGCCGCGCGCTACCTGGCCTCGGCCGGGGCGCACGTGGTGATGGCGTGCCGCAACGCCGAGCGCGCCGAGGCGGCGCTGCAGAAGCTGCGCACCCTCGAACCCTCGGCGTCGGCCGAGGTCCGGGCGCTGGACCTCGCGGACCTGTCGTCGGTGCGCCGCTTCGCCAACGAGTGGTCCGGGCCGCTGCACCTGCTGGTGAACAACGCCGGGCTGATGGCCATCCCGTACCAGCAGACCGCTGACGGCTTCGAGATGCAGTTCGGGACCAATCACCTCGGGCATTTCGCCCTGACCGGCCTGCTCCTGACGACGCTCGTGGCCGAGCCGCACGGCCGCGTGGTCACCGTAAGCTCGGACGCGCACCGCATCGGGCGGATCAACTTCGACGACCTGCAGAGCGAGCAGCGCTACCAGAAGTGGCGGGCGTACGGGCAGTCGAAGCTGTCGAACCTGCTCTTCGCCCGCGAGCTCTCCCGCCGCGCCTCGCTGGCCGGCTCCGATCTGATCAGCGTCGCCGTCCACCCCGGCTACGCCTCCACGAACCTGCAGGAAGCAGGACCGAAGATGGCCGGGAGCAAGCTCGGCGTGGCCGGGATGAAGCTCGGCAACGCGCTGTTCGGTCAGAGCGACACCAACGGTGCGGTGCCGACGCTCTACGGCGCGACCGGGTCCGGCCTGCGCGGCGGCGAGTACCTCGGGCCTGACGGGCTCTTCTCCGCCCGGGGCAGCGGTGCCGAGCCGCAGAAGCCGTCGAAGGCGGCACTCGACGACGACGTCGCCCGGCGGCTGTTCGACGTCTCCGAACAGCTCACCGGCGTCTCTTTCGAGATGCTCAAGCCGGTCGGCTGAGCAGTTCGGCCGGCTGCTCGTTCTGCGGGCGGGCGCCGAACGTGCGCCGGTAGGCCTGCGGCGAGACGCCGCGCAGCCGGGTGAAGTGCTCCCGCAGGCCGGCGCCGCCGGCGAAGCCGCACTCGCGGGCGATCTGCTCGACCCCGAGCTCGCTCGCCTCGAGCAGCTCCTGAGCCCGCTGCACCCGCTGCTGGAGGAGCCAGGCGTGCGGGGTTCCGCCCGTTGTCTCCCGGAAGCGACGCGCGAAGGTCCGTGACGACATGTTCGCCCGCGCCGCCATCTCGTCGACCGTCGGCGGGTTGTCCAGGCAGGTGCGGACCCACTCGAGTACGCCCCCGAGCCCGTCGCCGTCGCGCTGGCGCGGCAGCGGAGTCTCGACGTACTGCGCCTGCCCGCCCTCGCGGTGCGGCGGCACGACCATGCGCCGCGCGATGGCGTTCGCGAGCCGGACGCCCTGCGTCTGCCGGATGATGTGCAGGCAGGCGTCGATGCCGGCCGCGGTCCCGGCGCTGGTGACCAGGGGGCCGTCCTCGACGTAGAGCACGTCGGCGTCGACCTGGACCTTCGGGTACCTCGCCGCCAGCAAGTCGGCGTAGCGCCAGTGGGTCGCTGCCCTGCGGCCGTCGAGAAGGCCCGCGGCGGCCAGCACGAAGGCGCCGCTGCAGACCGACAGCACACGGGCTCCCCGTGCGGCCGCGTCCCGGACGGCCTGGAGCAGCGGCTCGGGCGGCCGCGCGTCGATGTCGTGCCAGGCCGGGATGACGACGAGGTCGGCAGATGCGGCGCGCGAGAGGTCGTGCTCGACCTGGATG
>JAVEDQ010000362.1 GCA_030840885.1 Frankiaceae bacterium | reverse complement strand
TGCTTGCCCGCTGCCGTGACGCGGTCGCCGCCCGCTACGGCACCGGCATCGACCCGCAGGTGCTCGCCGACGGGCTGCTACCCGTCCTCGACACCCCGCTCGGCCCGCTCGCCGACGGCCGGCGGCTGCGCGACATCGTCCCGGCGGACCGGTTGGCCGAGATGGACTTCGAGCTCCCGCTCGCCGGCGGCGACCGCCCCCGCGCCGGCGACGCGACACTCGCTGACATCGCCACCCTGCTACGCCGGACCCTGGCCCCCGACGACCTGCTGGTCAGCTACGCCGACGAGCTCGACGTCCCCGGTCTCGCCGAGCAACGTCTCCGCGGCTACCTCACCGGCAGCATCGACGCCGTCCTGCGGATCCGGGAGGCGGACGGCACGCCGCGCTATCTGATCGCCGACTACAAGACGAACTGGCTCGGCAGCCCGGCCGTCGCGCTCGGGGAGCAGACGCTGTCGGCCTGGCACTACCGGCCGACCGCGATGACCGAGGCCATGCTGCACGCCCACTACCCGCTGCAGGCGCTGCTCTACGGCGTCGCGTTGCACCGCTACCTGCGGTGGCGCCAGCCCGGCTACGACCCGGCGACGCATCTCGGCGGCGTGCTCTACCTGTACGTCCGGGGCATGTGCGGGCCGGCCACCCCGGTCGTCGACGGGATGCCGTGCGGGGTGTTCAGCTGGGCACCGCCGGCCGGGTTGATCGAACAGCTGTCTGACCTGCTCGCCTGACGGGTGTCGACGCATGACCGCGGAACGAGAGCCATTGGAGGTCACGCAGCTGCTGCTCGGCATCCTCGATGAGGGTCGCCGCACCGCCACTTACAAGCTGGCCGTTCTCCTTGCACTTTTCGACTGTTGCGCGTTAGGCAGCGACGCCGATGGTTCGGCACCGGCTGAGCTGACCACTCGGCAACTCGCCGAACGGGTGGTCGAGCTCTACTGGCCCCAGGTGCGCCTGCATGGCGGGTCGGGCCGGGTGCTGCGGCAGACCAGCCAGCGAACGGCGCTGACCGTCGCGGCGGTTTCGGCATTGCGGGAGGCCGCGCAGGGGACCCGGGCGAACACTGTGGCGATGGCGGCTCGTGTGCTGCCTGAGGCTTACGCGCGGTGTCTAGCGGCTGTGGAGCTGAATCTTGCCCGCATGCCACTCGGCAAGCTGCAGCGCCCCCAGGGCTACCTCGAGGCTGACAACTCTGACTACCCGCGCTTCCTCTACGACGATGCCGCCTTCACCGAGCGAGTGCGGGCGAGGGACCTGCCGTTGCCGATCCGGCTGCAGCCAGGGGTGGGAGACGCGCTGGTCAGTGTCGCGGGACTGGTCCGCCCGCTGGTTGAGTTGCACTGGCTGAGGGACGTATCTCGCTTCAACCGGCTGTCACTGGCCGAGGACAACCTGCGGGAGTTCCTATTCGGCAGTCACCGCATGTCGCTGGACGCGGTGCGCCCCGGGCTCGTCGAGCTGCAGGAGGAGAAGTGCTTCTACTGCAGGCGCACGCTGACGACCTCATCGGCGCATGTCGACCACTTTGTGCCCTGGTCGCGCGTACCGAATGACGGGCTTGCCAACCTCGTCGCCGCCGACGCCCGCTGCAACGGTGGGAAGAGCGACCACTACGCCGATCTCGATCTGGTTCAGCGCTGGAACGAGCGACCTCGCGCTGGGCTGAGCGAGCTGGAGAGGAACGCCGGCTGGCCGTTGCAGCGCAGCGCGACGCTGGGCAGCATCCGCAGCCTGTACGGCCACCTCCCTACCGGTGCCCGGCTCTGGAGCAGCCCCGGTACCTTCACGTTGCTCGACGCGGCTCGTCGGAACGACTTGTTGCCGGAGCTCGCGTGACGCGGCTGGCCGCCTATGGTTCGGCCAATGAGCTCTGACCTTCCGAAGCTCGTCCGTGACCGCATTCCCGAGCTCATCGAGGCAACAGGACGCTCGGCGACCACCCGTACGCTTGCTCCGCACGAGATGCCGGCGGCGCTGTTCAGCAAACTCGGGGAAGAATCAGCCGAGCTCGCCGCCGCGCCCGCGGGGGCTCAGCTCGAGGAACTCGCTGATGTTCTGACCGTCCTGCAGGCGCTCGCGGCCGTTCTTGGGGTCTCCTGGTCCGACGTGCTCCGCGCCGCGGAAATCAAGGCGTCGGCTCGTGGCTCATTCGCGCGTCGGCTGCTGTTGCTCGACATCGGCTCCTGAGCTCAGCTCACTCCCATCCGCCGCACGGGTGATGCCCCGGTTGTGGTCTCAAGCAGCAGCGCCTGACGTCGATCACCTTGGGGTCGGAGCCGAGCCACCGCGTCGACCTGTCCTGCCCGGCTGTGAGGCCTGTGGCATTCGCCGTTCTGCGTGGCCTGCAAGGAGGTGCGCGTGCGCCGCACCCGGCAGCTCGCGCGTACCTCGGACGACGAGTTCGGGCTGCTGCTCGAGGTCACCGAGAGCGCCCGGACCCGCCCGCAGCGCCAGGTGTTGCTCACCGGTTGCCTGGGCCTCGCGCGACTCCTCTGGGCCCGGGTCAGCGCGTTCCTCCCCGAGGGCGGTGACGACGGACTGCTCCTGGCCGTCGACCGGGGCGTGGTCCGGTTGCCTGGTCACCGCTCCGGAGAACTCGCCCGCCTGCTCGACGGGTGCGCCGACGTCGCCGCCCGCAGCGCCATCAGCGGGCTGGTTCCCGCTCAACGCGCCGCATCGCCGGTG
>JAVEDQ010000356.1 GCA_030840885.1 Frankiaceae bacterium | reverse complement strand
CCAACGTGCCCAAGGTGCGCGGGTTCTCCGACCCCACGCTGCACGGCGCGAGCCTCGTCGCCGTCCTCACCGCCGGCGTCGATGTCGGGCACTACGAGGCGGAGCTCTCGTACTTCCCGACGCGCTTCCGCCGTGAGACCGATGTGAGGCGGGTCATCGACCCGTCGCTGCGCGGGTTGGACCGGACGCCGTCCCGGATCTCGCGGCTGCGCGACGACCAGGGGCAGGCGCTCGTCGACTACGTCCTCGTTCGAGGGGACCCCGACCGGGTGCCGCCGGCGGGACGAGTTGCCGCGGCGCGTATCACCGACGAGCTCGCCGGCTACCGGTTGGTCGGCGTCTTCGGTGAGCGAACCGGCCCGGGCACCGCGCCGGTTCGTCTCTACGAGCGCCGCTGAAACCCCCGTCCCGCGAGTGGTCCCGGCCGGGGCTGCGGGGACCGACAGGTTTCTCACACCTCAGGAACACCGGAGCGTCACCGAGGGCGTAGGTCACCGCCGGAAGACGTCACGATTTCGCACTGTCGGTAACACGCAGGCGTTCGGTCAACGGTTCCGGTGCATGTGGTCGGGCAGAATGGGCGACGCAACCGCGCCGACCTCCGCCGGTTGCTCACCCAGCGAAGAAGTCCTCTTGCCGGGCGAAGTCTCGGACGGAGGTCCAGGAGCATCGTGGCCGAGAAGCCGCAAGTCGTCGTCATCGGAGCAGGCCCGGCCGGCCTCACCGCCGCCTTCGAACTCGTGAAGCGGGACGTGCCCGTCACCGTTCTCGAGGGCGACGCCATGGTCGGCGGCATCAGCCGTACCGCGGAGCGGGAGGGGTGGCGCTTCGACATCGGCGGCCACCGCTTCTTCACCAAGGTGCCCGAGGTCGAGGCGCTGTGGCACGAGATCCTGCCGGACGAGGACTTCATGATGCGCCCGCGGATGAGCCGCATCTTCTACGACGGCAAGCTGTTCGACTACCCGTTGAAGGCGGGCAACGCGCTGGGCAACCTCGGGATCCTCGAGGCGATTCGCTGCGTGCTCTCCTACATGTGGGTTCGCGTACGGCCGCCGAAGGACCAGACCAAGTTCGAGGGCTGGGTCGCCTCGCGGTTCGGCTGGCGCCTCTACGACCACTTCTTCCGGACCTACACCGAGAAGCTGTGGGGCGTTCCGGGCAGCGAGCTCGAAGCCGACTGGGCGGCGCAGCGCATCAAGAACCTCTCGTTGTTCTCGGCGATCTGGAACGCGCTGCGGCCGGGTCGCAACCAGAAGGACATCACCTCGCTGATCGAGGAGTTCCAGTACCCGAAGTACGGCCCCGGGATGATGTGGGAGACAGCGGCCAAGAAGGTCGAGGCGGGATCCGGGCACATCGTTCTCGAGGAGAAGGTCCGCACGGTTCACTGGGAGCCGGGCAAGGGCGTCGTCGGGGTGACCACCGTCGTCACCGGTGGCTACGGCCCCGGCGCCGGCGCCCCCGAGGCCAAGCGCACCGACCTCGGCGCGGAGAAGCGCTACGACGGCGACCAGTTCGTCTCGTCCATGCCGCTCTCGTCGCTGCTGCAGTCCCTGGACCCGAAGCCGCCGGCGGAGGTACTCACCGCGGCTCAGTCCCTCAAGTACCGCGACTTCATCACGGTGGCCGTGGTCGTACCCGAGAGCGTCGGCTTCCCGGACAACTGGATCTACATCCACTCACCCGAGGTGAAGGTCGGCCGCATCCAGAACTTCGGTTCCTGGTCGCCGTACCTGGTCCAGGACGGTAAGACCTGCCTGGGCCTCGAACTCTTCGTGAGCGTCGGCGACGAGACCTGGACGAAGTCCGACGACGATCTGCTCGCCCAGGCCAAGCGCGAGCTCGAGATCCTCGGCTTCGCGAAGCCCGAGCAGGTCGAGCGCGGTTTCGTCGTGCGGATGCCGAAGGCGTATCCGTTCTACGACGCCGCCTACAAGGGCAACGTCGACGTCATGCGGCGTTGGATGGAGGAGAACACCCCGAACCTGCACCCGGTCGGTCGGAACGGGATGTTCCGTTACAACAACCAGGACCACTCGATGTTCACCGCGCAGCTGACGGTGCAGAACATCGTCGACGGCACGCACCACGACGTGTGGGACGTGAACGTGGAGGAGGACTACCACGAGGCGGCCTCCCCGACCAGCTCCTCCGAGCCGAAGGCCGGGCTGCCCGAGGACGCGGCGGTTGCCTGACCGCCGCAATCCCGGCGACCGCTCCTACGCCGTGCCCGCGAAGCTCTCATGGCTGACCCCTCATGGCTGACGTAGCCGTCCGCGAACCCGCCGGACCCGTCGACGACGCGGCGGGCCAGCCGGCCGGGCACCGTTCGACGCCAGCCGCGCCCGGTGGGGGCTGGCGTGCCGTGCCGGTCCTGCTCGGGCTCGCCGTCGTCGCGGGACTGGTCCTGCGCTTCGTGGCCGGGCAGGCGTTGTGGCTCGACGAGGCGCAGAGCGTCGAGATCGCGCGGCTGCCGCTGAGCGGCGGGAACTCGCTGTGGCAGGCCCTTCGCGAGGACGGCAGCCCGCCGCTGTACTACCTGCTGCTCCACGGCTGGATCGAGCTCTTCGGCACCGGCAGCCGCACCGTGCGGGGCCTCTCCGCATTGCTGAACCTGGCCTGTGCCGTCCCGCTCTGGTACCTCGCCCGCCGGGTGATCGGCCCACGGGCGGCCCGGGTCGCGATGCTCATCCTCATCACCTCCCCGTTCGCGATGTACTTCGCGACCGAGACGCGGATGTACAGCCTGCTGCTCCTGCTCGCCCTGCTCGGCGGGCTGGCGCTCGAGAAGACGCTGCGTGCGCCGAGCATCGGCTCCGTGGTCGGGCTGGGGTTCGCCGCCGTCGCTGTCGCCCTGACCCACTACTGGTCGCTCTACCTGCTCTTCACGCTGGGACTGCTGCTGCTCGTCGGCTCCGTGCGCGGGTCGTTCCCGTCGGCGAAGCGCAACCGTAGGTTGGCGCTGCTCGGCCTCGTGCTCGGTGGGGTGCTCTTCCTGCCGTGGCTGCCGAATTTCCTCTACCAGGGGAAGCACACCGGTACCCCGTGGGGCGAGCCGGCCTCTTTCGCCGCGGTCGTCCACGCCTTCGGACAGTGGTCGGGAGGCCCCACCACCGTCGGGCGGGCCCTCCTGCTCGTTTCGATCGCCCTGCTCACCGCGGCGGTGTTCGGATCCCCTGCCGGCAGGCATCAGATCCTCATCGACCTCCGCGGCCACGAGCCGGGTCGGCTACTGCTCGTCCTCTCGCTCGGCACCCTCTTCGTCGCCGTCAGCGTCGGCCTGCTCGTCGGCAACGCCTGGGCCGACCGGTACACCGTCACCGCCTTCGCGCCGTATCTGCTCGCCGTCGCCCTCGGTACCGAGCGCATCGCCGACCCGAAACTGCTCCGCGTCACCCTGGTGCTGCTCGCCGTGCTCGGTGTCATCGCCGGTGGCCAGCAAATCCGGTTGCAGCGGACGCAGGCCAATGAGGTGGCATCGTTCTTGCGCGCCGAGGCCCACTCGGGCGACGTGCTCCTGGTCTGCCCCGATCAGCTCGGTCCCGGCCTCGCGCGTCAGAAGCTCCCTCCCGGCATGGTCACCCACGTGATCCCGACCTACGCCCCCGTCGGCCGCGTCGACTGGCGCGACTACCAGCAGCGCAACGCGGCCGCCGACGGTGGTGCGCTCGCCAACCGGGCGCTGGCCGAGGCCGGCCCGAACGCCACCGTCTGGCTGGCGTTCAACGGCGAGTACCGCACCTACGAGAACCTCTGCCCGAACGTGCGCGAGCAGCTCAACTCGGCGCGCAAGGTCAAGCAGGTGATCCAGGCAAGGAAGCCTTCGCAGTCCTACGAGCGGCTCGAGTTGTACCAGTACGCACCCAAGCGATGACCGCCCCGGCGGCGGCGCCGACCGCCCCCGGCCGCCCCACCCGGCGGCGCGAGCAGACCTGGCGCCCGTTCGTCGGCATGCTCCCGACGCTCCTGGTGAGCTGGCTGGTCGCCCGGGTGGTCGTCGGGGCCGCGCTCGCGCTGTCGGTCTATCTGCGTCACCAGGCGACCGACGTCGGCGGCACCAATCCGTTCCCGCATTCCACCGGGCTGCTCGGCTGGGATTCGGCGTTCTACCGCGACCTCGCGGACAAGGGCTACGGAGGCCTACCCGTCGAGGCCCGCCGGTTCTTCCCACTGCTACCGCTGGTCGTGCGGATCGTCGGACTCGGAACCTTCCCCGGGCCCGCACTGCTGATCGTCGTCAACCTGACGGCGCTCGCGTTCGCCGCCGCGCTCTGGCGCCTCGTCGTCGCCGAGGGGTGGGGGGACGAGACCGGCGAGCGCGCGGTCTGGCTGCTGGTGCTCGCTCCCCCCGCGTTCGTGCTGGTCATGGGCTACACCGAGGCGCTGGCCGGTCTCGCGGCCGTGCTCGTCTTCCTCGGGCTGCGGCGCGAGCACTGGTGGCTCGCCGCCGGGGCCGGCGCTGCGGCTGCGCTGTGCCGACCCACGGGTCTGCTGCTCTGTGTGCCTGGGTTGATCGAGGCGGTTCGCCAACATCGGCGTCCGGATGGCGAGCGCGGCGCCCTGCTCCCCCGCGCAGCGGCGGTCGTCGCGCCGCTGGTCGGGGCCGGCCTGTACTTCGTCTACCTCGGCGTGCGGTTCGGTGACCCGTTCCAGCCGCTGCGCATCCAGCAGGACGCCCGGCTGCACGGACCCACCACCAACCCGGTGACCACCGTGCTCGACGCGGCACGCGGTCTGGCCCACGGCGAGATCGGCACCGGGTTGCACGTGCCCTGGCTGCTCGTTGTGCTCGGCTTGCTGGTCGTGATGGCCCGCACCCTGCCGGCGTCCTACACCGCGTGGTGCGCCTGCACCCTCGCGGGGTCGCTGGTCGGGACCAATCTCGACTCGTTCGAGCGCTACGCCTGGAGCGCCTTCCCCTTCGTGATCGTCGGGGCCCGGCTGCTGGGCGGCCGACCGCGGCTGTGGCAGGCCGCGCTGGCGGTCACCGCCGCCCTGCTCGCGTCCTACGCGTTGCTGGCCTTCCTCGGCCTGTCGGTTCCCTAGCTTCCGTACTGCTCATACCCGGCTCCCAGCACGGATAGGCGCGGGCTGCCGCGGGGCAGTTTCCGCCTGTCACATGCACCTGAGAGACTGCGAAGCGACCACGGCGAGCGGCTCGTCGAGCTCCAGATCCTGCACAGCCAACCCCTCCGGAGGACCGGTGACCAACTTCCAGCTGAACTACGACGACGGCGTCGAGGAGCTGCCTGCTGTAGAGGGAACAGACAAGCCCTTCGGGTTCGACGTCCGCAAGCTGCTGGCCGACACCGGGCAGGTCACCTTCGACCCCGGCTTCGCCAACACGGCGGCTTGCAAGTCCGACATCTGCTTCATCGACGGCGGCGCCGGCATCCTGCGCTACCGCGGCTATCCGATCGACCAGCTCGCCGGCAAGGCCTCGTTCCTCGAGGTGTCCTACCTCCTGATCTACGGCGAGCTGCCGACGCAGGAGCAGGTCGACGCCTTCGCCGGCCGCATCCGCGAGCACACGCTGCTGCACGAGGACTTCAAGGGCTTCTTCAACGG
>JAVEDQ010000355.1 GCA_030840885.1 Frankiaceae bacterium | reverse complement strand
TCGAACAGATCTGCGACAACGTCACGATCATGCGGACCGGTGCGGTCGTGTACCACGGCTCGATCGCCGAGTTGCGCCGTCGCGCGCCCGATCCCGCACACCGGCTCCAGACGAGCGACGACACCGGCGCCTTCGCCCTGGCCGCCGGTCGCGACGGCCTCGCAGTGACCCGGGACGACGCCGGCCTGGCCGTGCGCGGCAGTCAGGGCGCCCTCGACGCCTACGTCGGCGCCCTGGTGCGCAGCGGCATCGCGCCTCGGGCACTGTCCCTCGACGAGGCGCCGCTCGAATCCCTGTTCTTCCTGTTGACCGAGTCCACCCCCGACTCGCCGCCCAGCGCGCTGAGCGACTCCGGAGCCGCCCGATGACCACCCGCGTCGACGCCCGTCCCGTTCCCGCCGCCGCGCTCCCGACCCGCCGACGGGCCGGCACCGCGACCGCCGTGCGGTGGGAGATCGTCAAGCTCGCCGCTCAGGCCAAGGCGCGCTACACCCTGCTCGCGGTGCTCGTCGCCCCCGTCGCGGTGGTGCTCGTGCTGCACAGTCAGCAGCGGCCGCCGAAGGACACCCTGTTCGGCCGCCACATCGCCGAGAGCGGCTACGCGATGCCGCTGCTCGTCCTGGGCTTCGCCGCGCAATGGGTGCTGCCGCTGCTCACCAGCCTCGTGGCGGGCGACATCGTCGCCAGTGAGGACCAGCAGGGCACCTGGAAGACGGTGTTGACTCGCTCCGTCAGCCGCAGCCAGCTGTTCTGGGCCAAGACTCTCGTGGCGGCCATGTTCGCCGTCCTCGTCCTGGTCGTGCTGACCGCCAGCACCGTCGTCTCGAGCATGCTCGTCGTCGGCACGCAGCCGTTGGTCGGACTGACCGGTCAGCTCATCCCGTCGGGCACGGCGGCACCGTTGGTGGTCGCCAGCTGGCTCAGCACAATCGCGCCCCTGCTCGGGTTCACGGCCCTGGCGATCCTGCTCTCCACCTGGAGCCGCAACCCGGCGGTGGGGGTCGCGGCGCCGGTCGTGGTCGGCCTCGTCCTGCAGCTCGTCGGCAGCCTCGGCGGGCTGGACCTCGTCCGCCGCGGACTGCTCACCACGCCGTTCGAGGCCTGGCACGGGTTGCTCGCCGAGCAACGGTTCTACGGACCCCTCGTCACCGGCCTGGTGGTCAGTGCCGCCTGGACCGTTGTCTGCCTCGCCCTCGCCCACCGCTCGCTGCGCCGCCGCGACATCACCGGAGGCTGAACCGTGCGCCCCATCGTCCTCATCAGGGCCGCGCTTCTCGCGGCTGTCGTACCCGTCACCGTCGGCCTCGCCGGATGTGGTTCACCGACGGTCACCAGCCCTCGCCTCGAGGCGTCGCTGGCTCCTACCTTCAGCAACCTCTACGTCGAGCAGGCCGGTCTACTCGGCCACGCCGGGGTCACGCGCGCCTCCGTCGGCGCCTCGGCCGCCTGCGACAAGGGCGGCCCGAAGGTGGCCGACGGCGGCCCCGGCGCCGACTGGATCTGCATGATCCATTGGCGTGACGAGACCGGCGCCGCGCAGGACGGCAAGTTCGAACTGCAAGCGCGCAGCAACGCCTGCTGGACCGCCGCCGGCCCGTCGAAGTTGATCGGCCTGCTGACCATCACCGACACCCGTGGACGCGACGTGACCAACCCGGTCTTCGAGTTCGACGGCTGCTTCGACCCCGGAGCGTGAACGGCGGCGGCGCGACTCCTGAACCACCGACGACGGCGGCAGACTGAGCCCGTGCGGGTACTGGTCGTGGAGGACGAGCTGCGCCTCGCCGATGTGCTGCGCCGCGGGCTGTCCGAGGCCGGGCACACGGTGGACGTCGCACACACCGGTCCGGAAGGCCTGCTCGCCGCCGGCGCCGAGGCCTACGACGCCGTCGTACTCGACTGGATGCTTCCCGGTCAGGACGGCCCTTCGGTCTGTCGCGCACTGCGCTCCGCGGGCAATCGGACGCCGGTCCTGATGCTCACCGCCCGGCACGCGGTGCCCGACCGGGTCGCCGGCCTCGACGCGGGGGCCGACGACTACCTGCCCAAGCCCTTCTCCTTCGACGAACTGCTCGCTCGGCTGCGCGTCATCGCCCGCCGGGCCGCACCCGAGCCGCTGCTCACCGCCGACGACCTGCAGATCGACCGCGACCGCAGGACGGTCACGCGCGCCGGGGAAGCGATCAGCCTCACCGCCCGCGAGTTCGACGTCCTCGTTCTGCTCGCCGGCCGGGCCGGGCAGGTGGTGACGCGGTACACCATCCTCGACGAGGTCTGGGACGGCGAGACCGACCTGCGCAGCAACGTCATCGACGTCTACATCGCCAACCTCCGCGCCAAGGTCGACCGGCCGTTCGGACGCGCCAGCATCGAGACGCTGCGGGGGATCGGCTACCGCTTCTCCCTCGGGCCGGCGTGACGGGGTCTTCGGCGAGAAAACTCGCTCGCGTCCCGCTGCGGGTGCGGCTCGTCCTCGGGTTCGCGGGGGCGATGCTGACCGTCCTGGTGGCGGCCGGTGCATTCGTGTTCTGGCGGGTGCAGTACGCCCTCGACGCCCGCCTGGCCGACGACCTGACCGCCGAGGCCGTCGACCTGCAGCGGGCTGCCTCCGTCACTGCCGATCCGGCTGCGGCACTGGCGGCGGTCGGCTCCCGCGGTCGCGACGCGCAGCTGCTCGACCGGGACGGGGCGGTGCTGACGGCCGGCGCCGGTGTGGTCGGGCGGACGTCCCTGCTGAGCCCCTCCGAGCGGGTCGCTGCGCAGAAGCGTCCGGTGCGGGCCGAGCAGGGCTCCATCCTCTCCCCGCGGGGGGACGGTCACCTGCGGATCCGTGCCCTGCCGGTGACCGGTCGGAGTCCCGCGGCCGTCGCCGTGGCGGCGGTGCGGATGGACCAGCGCGACGAGGCGTTGCGCGAGTTGCTGCTGCAGCTCGCGGTGGCGAACCTGGTCGCGCTGGGTGTGGCGTCAGTCGTCGGCTACCGACTGGCGCGGGCGGCGCTGCAGCCGGTGGAGCGCTACCGCACCCGGGCGGAGCAGATCGCCGACGGGGCGACCCGCATCCGTCTGGACGTGCCACCCCACGTCGATGACGAGGTCAGCCGGCTCGGCCACACGCTGAACCACATGCTGGCGGCGCAGGAGCACGCGTCCGAGCAGCAGCAGCAGTTCATCGACGCGGCCAGCCACGAGCTGCGCACACCGTTGACGGTGCTGTCCGCCGAGGTCGAACTCGCCCTGCGTCGCCCCCGGACGGCCGAGGAGTACCAGGGGGTGCTCGCCCGGGTCGCCGAGGACGCCCGACGGCTCGTCGAGTTGGCGGACGAGCTGCTCGTGCTCGGTGCCCAGGGCACCTCGGTGCCGCAAGCGACCGCGGTGGAAGTGGCCGACCTGCTCGCCGACGCAGCGCGACGGGCGCGCTCACAACTGCCGGACGACCGGGTTGCTCGCGTCCAGGGAGGGTCCGGGTTGTGGGTCCAGGTCGACCCGGCGCTGCTGGGTCGGGCTATGGGCAACGTCGTCGACAACGCCGTCCGCTACGGCGCGGCCGACCTGACGCTCGACGGGTGCCGGCCGGCCCCCGGAGTCGTCGCGGTGACGGTGCACGACTCCGGGGAGGGCATGCCCGCCGAGTTCCTGCCGCACGCCGTCGAACGGTTCCGGCAGGCGGGGCGTTCGCGCAGCGGCCCTGGTCACGGGCTCGGGCTGGCGCTGGTCGACGCCGTCGTCACCGCGCACCGGGGTCAACTGCGGATCTGCTCGAACGGCGCCCACCACCACCAGCCGGTCGACGACCGAGCGCTGGCGGCCTCGGCGTGCCGGCACCCGGACGCGGGGACGACGGTCACCGTCCTGCTGCGTGAGGTGTGAGCCCGGCACGACCCGAGCAGCGTCCTCCTGACCGGCGAGGTCCGGGCGACCTAGCGCCTGTGATGCGGTGGGATATCGAGCCGCTTCGCCCAGTCCCCAGCGGGAAGGACGGACCCATGACTTCACCCGCCAGTCCCACCAGTTCAGGCCGGACCACCGGCGCCACCGCGTCCTCCGGCAGCACCCCGCCGGCCGTCGTCAGCCCCTCGGCCAGCGACGCCACGAAGAGTGCCCTTGCCAGCCCGGACGGCACGATCACCGTGGCCGAGAGCGTCGTCTCCAAGGTCGCGGGCATCGCCGCCCGCGAGATGTCCGGCGTCCACGCCATGGGCGGCACCGGTGCCCGCGCCGTCGGCAGCGTCCTGCAGCGCCTGCCAGGTGGATCGCCCAGCGTGACCCAGGGCGTCTCCGTCGAGGTCGGCGAGGCCGACGCGACGATCAATCTCGACCTCATCGTCGACTACGGCGTGGCGATCGCCGACCTCGCGCGCGCGATCCAGCGCAACGTCAAGTCGACCGTCGAGCGCATGACCGGCTTCCGGGTGACCCAGGTCAACGTCACGGTCGCCGACGTGTTCGTCCCGTCCGACGACGAGGGCGACAGCAGCGACTCCTGAGTTCCTGCCGCCGCCGGGGCGGGCCGTCGGCCCACCTCGGCGGCGTCGTTCGTT
>JAVEDQ010000190.1 GCA_030840885.1 Frankiaceae bacterium | reverse complement strand
GACCCAGGTCAACGTCACGGTCGCCGACGTGTTCGTCCCGTCCGACGACGAGGGCGACAGCAGCGACTCCTGAGTTCCTGCCGCCGCCGGGGCGGGCCGTCGGCCCACCTCGGCGGCGTCGTTCGTTGCGGCGTCGTTCGTTACAGAGCCGGTCTCAGCGCAGGCCGGTCTCGTCGCAGGCGGCGGCGAGAGTCGGCCAGCCGGTCCCGATCGTCAGCCAACCGTCGTGCCCGGCGTGGCGATGGATCGGGTCGTGCAGCTGGACCTGCCAGCTGCCCTCGCTCGTCTCCTTGGCGAAGGCGGTCTTGCCCTGGCATCTGCCGAAATGGGTACCGAGCTTCGTCGTCACTTGTGAGCGCGCTTTGGGGCGTCCTCGGGTAGGAACGGCTTGCCGGCCGCGGCCGACTTCTTGTCCGCCCGCTTTTCTTTCAGCGACTTGTCGGCCTTCTTGCTACTGGTCTGTCGCGGCGATTTGTCGGACACGGGAATCTCCTCCGGGCTGGGTGGCGGACCGCCACACCCGGTGCGCGTCGTCCGACGCAGGCCGAGCCGGGCCCTGGGGCCTCGGCCTTACTCTCCCCCTCTCCAGAGGGGGACGCAAACCCGACGATCGGGGGCCGGCCTCAGTTCCGGTAAGGGACGCGCCCAAGTCAACCCGTAGTACGTCGGGCCCTTCGGTGCCGGCTGGTCAGCGCGCCAGCCACCGCCGACGGGCCGCTGCCGCCGCTCCGACGAGGCGCCGTGCCGCCGGCCCGTGCAGCGCTCGGGTGGCCTCGGCGATCCCGGCCTTCCACACCCCGTCGCTGTAGGTGGGGTAGGCGTGCGTCGCGGCCGCGAGGTCGCGCGGACGGAGCCGCTTCCGGGCGGCGAGGACGAGTTCCGGCAGTGACTCGCCGGCACGGGGGCCGACGATCGTCGCTCCGACGATGCGCCCGCGGCGGTCGGTGACGATGCGGCTGAAACCGGCGGTGAGGCCCTCGGCGATGGCCCGGTCGACCTCGTCGTGCGACTGGGTGCGGACGTCGAAGCCGCGCTCCTCGGCTTCGGCCGAGCCGACCCCGAACGCGGCCACCTCGGGCTGGGTGTAGGTGACGCGAGGGTTGGTCGCGAGGTCGACCGAGCGTCGCAACCCGAGCACGGCGTTGAACGCGACCAGGGTGCCGTGCACCCCCGCGGTGTGCGTGAACTGGGGGTGCCCGGTGACGTCCCCGGCCGACCAGATGGACGGTTGCGTCGTGCGCAGGTGCTCGTCGACCTGCACGTAGCCGCGCGGGTCGAGCTCGACGCCTGCTGCGGTCAATCCGAGCCCAGCGGTGCGGGGCCGGCGCCCAGCAGCGACGAGAATGGTGTCGACGACGGTCTCGGAACCGCCGGCGAGGCCGACCCGCACCGCGTTCCCGGCGGTGCGGAACGAAGAGACTCCGGTGCCGACGTGCAGGTGGACGCCGTCTCGCCGCAGCGCGTCGTGGACGTGCTGCGCCGCGTCCGCGTCCTCGGTGGGGAGCAACCGCCGCGCGGACTCGACGAGGGTGACGGCTGAGCCGAGGCGGGCGAACGCTTGCGCCAACTCGCACCCGATGCTGCCGCCGCCCAGCACCAGCAGGCGGTCCGGTAGTTCGGTGAGGTCGAAGACGGACTCGTTGGTCAGCACCGCACCGGGTGGGAGGGTGTCGAGGCCGTCGACCGGCGGCAGGACGGGTGACGAACCGGTCGCGACCATGGCCTGCCGGAACCGCACGAGCTGGCCGCCGACCTCCACGGAATCCGGACTGCGGAACTGCGCGTCCCCGTGCAGGACGCGCACCCCCGCGGCGCGCATGGCGTTCGGTGAATCAGTCGGCTCGATGGCGGCGACGGCCGCGCGGACGGCAGACATGACCGCGGGGAAATCGACCCTCACCTCGGCGGAGATCCCCAGCCGCCCGGCGCTGCGGGCGTCCGCGGCCGTGTGGGCGGCATGCAGCAGCGCCTTGCTCGGCACGCAACCGGTCCACAGGCAGTCGCCGCCGATCCGGTCCCGCTCGACGAGCAGGACTCCGGCGCCGAAGCCCGCGGCGGTCTTCGCCGCGACCAGCCCGGCCGTGCCGCCGCCGACGACGACGAGATCCCAGGCTTGTCCGGCCGGAGGCGTGGGGTCGTCTGACTCCCAGTCCACAAAGGGCCGCTCGCTCATGCTGCTCCCACTCCCCGGGACCACAGGGGAGACCGGCACGTCTCCCCTGTGCCCGACGCGGCTCGGTTCAGGCCGAGTCGGTGCCGCTCGTGCTGCCGTTCGACGAATCCGTGCTGCTGCTGCGCGGCGTCCGCTTCCGGGGAGTGGCGGTCCGTCGGGTGGTGGTCCCCGTCCCGCTGCCGGAGCTGGCACGCGGGGTCCGGGGCTGGGCCGGGGTGCGGGTCCGCTTCGTCGGCGTGGCGGACGTGCTCGTCCCGCCGTCGGGGCCGCCGTCGCTGCCGGCGGTCTGCTGCGCATCCGCGGCTTGCGCCTGTCGCTGCTCCTCGGCCTGCTTCTCGGCGGCCGCGACCGCTTCCGCCTCCTGCTGCGCGGCCTGCTCGACAGCTCGGCGCTCGGTCTCGCGGGCCTCGGCCTCGGCGGCGCGCAGCGCGTCGGCCCGCTCCGCGCGCGCCTGCCGTCGGGCCTGCTCGGCCTCGGCCTTCGCCGTCTTGGACGCGGTCTTCTCCTGCCGCTTCGCCTCCTGGGCCAGCAGCGCGTTGTGCCGGCGTTCGGCGGATGCGAGCTGCGCGGCCGTGGTGCTCGCCAGCTTCTGGGCCGTCTTCAGCTGCTTGCTGAGCGACGCCGAGGTCTTCGTCGCGCTCGTCAGCGACTTCTCGGCGAGCCGCAGCTCGGCACGTGCCGTCTTGCGCGCCTCTTTGGCCGACTTGAGAGCGTCCGCCGCGGCCGTGTGGCGCTCCTGCAGCGCTTCTGATTGCTGCTGCGCGTCACGGTTGGAGGAGGCGGCGCGGTCGAGCTCCTTGCGGGTGGATTCGACGGTCGCGGTCGCCTGCTTGCTCTTCTTCTTGGCCATGTTCTGTTCACCCTTTGTTCACTTCGAGGTGCCGGGCGCTCAGTGTGCACGCCGTAGGTGAACAACCCCGGCCGAGGACGGCGCAGACTGCAGATACGGGCACGGCAGGGGGTGACGGATGCGGACGGCCGGGGCGTCGCCCGTCGTGATGATGGCGATCGTCACCGCATCGGCCGGGGTCGCGCAGTGCTTCGGCCGCTTCGCCTACGGGCTGCTGCTGCCCTCGATCAACGCCGATCTGCTGCACTCCTACGCACTCGCGGGCCTCATCGGCAGCCTCAATCTGACCGCCTATCTCGTCGGTGCACTGTCGACGAGCCTGCTCGCCCGGACCTCGGAACCGGCTGCCCTGCTCCGCCGGGGGTTGCTCGGCAGCACCGTCGGTATCGGGGTGATGGCGGCGGCGCCGAACGCCCTCGTGTTCGCCGCCGGCACGATGCTCGCCGGTTTCTCCGGCGCCTTCATCTGGGTGCCCGCGCCCGTCGTCGCGGCCGCGCTCATGCCGCCGCATCGACGTGGACTCGGGACCGGGCTGTCCGGGGCCGGCATCGGTCTGGCGATCCTGCTCGCGTCCGGGCTCGCGGCGATTGACCACCGCTTGCACGGGCCGGACAGTTGGCGGCCGGTGTGGGTCGTGCTGGCCGGTATCGCCGCCTTCGTCGCGCTGCTCGCCACGCTGTTCCTGCATCCGCCCCGGACTCGGAGTGTGCCGGTCGAAGTGGGGGAACCCGCCGACCCGCCGGTGCGGCTCTCTGCGCTCCGGGAAGCGCCCGGATGGCTGGGCGCGATGCTCTCCTACGGTGCTTACGGCGCCACCGTCGCGTTGTTCCTCAACTACGTCGTCGCCTCGTTGATCGACGACGGCGGATTCAGCGCCGGCCACGCCGCCCTCGTCTTCGGCCTCATCGGCGTCGGCCAGGCCGTCGGGGGCGTCGCGATGGGCCGGCTGTCGGACCACGTGGGTCGGCGGCCGGTCCTCATCTTCGGCTACGGACTCATGGTCGCGGCGTGCCTGGGTCTGTTGCTGCACGCGGAGCCGTGGGCCGCGCTGGCGGCGCTCGCATTCGGGACCGCTGCCGCCGGCCAGCCCGCCGTGCTCGCGGCCCATCTCGGCGACCATCTGCGGCCACGCGCTTTCGCGTCGGCCTTCGGGGCACTGACGTTGTTCTTCGGGCTGGCGCAGCTCGGCGCTCCCCAGCTCGGTGGGGTGTTGCGGGAGGCGGCCGGGAACTTCACGCTGGTCTTCTCGCTCGCCGCCGTGCTCGCCCTGCTCGGGGTGGTGGCCGCCGCGTCGATGCCCCGGCGGCGCGTGACGACGGGCTGACCGAGCCGGTCGGCGAGGGAAGAGGGCGGGGTGCCGCCCGGTTGCATCGCTCCATGAGAGCTGTTCGGTACGAGACCTACGGTGGTCCCGAGGTGCTGCACCTCGTCGACGTCGACGAGCCGCACGCGGGTCCGGGCAAGATCCGCATCGCCGTCCACGCGGCCGGGGTGAACGGCATCGACTGGAAGATCCGCGCCGGGTACATGAGCGGCGGCTCCGCCCTTGACTCGCCGCGGGGCAGCGGTATGGACGCCGCGGGGATCGTGGACGAGGTCGGTGACGGCGTCGAGGGAGTGGCCATCGGGGACGCCGTCTTCGGCAGCGGAATCGCCACCCTCGCCGAGAAGGCCGTGCTGAGCGCCTGGGCGCCGAAGCCGGACGCACTGAGCTTCGAGGAGGCGGCGGGCTTCCCGATCCCGGTCGAGACCGCCCGCCGGATCCTCGACGAAGTGGGTGTGCAGTCCGGCCAGACCCTGCTGGTGAGCGGCGCCGCAGGTGGTGTCGGCTCGGCGGTCGTGCAGATCGCGCGCAGCCGCGGTATCGACGTCATCGGAACCGCGAGCGAGCGCAACGCCGACTACCTCCGCTCGTTGGGCGCGACGCCCACCACATACGGCGACGGGCTCGTGGACCGGGTCCGTGCACTCGCGCCCGATGGGGTGGACGCAGCGCTCGACATCGCCGGGTCGGGGGTCATCGACGAGCTGATCGACCTCACCGGTGAGGCGTCCAAGGTCCTCTCCATCGCCGACTTCGGTGCGGGGGAGAAGGGCGCGCAGGTGTCGACGGCGTCGAAGGACCCGGCTTCGGCGTACGTGGAAGCGGCTCGGCTCTTCGAGGCCGGGGAGCTCCGGCTGCCGGTGGCCAAGACGTTCTCGCTCGAGGACGCCGCTGCGGCGCAGGCCGCGGGCGCCGACGGGCACATCGCCGGCCGGATCGTGGTGACCGTCGCGTGACGCCTGCCTCGAGGCAAGGCGTATCGATTTCGTGATCCGCAGGCGAGTGGAGCACGTTCACGCAAGTGTCGCGCTGGCTGCCCGCAGCTCGTCCAG
>JAVEDQ010000325.1 GCA_030840885.1 Frankiaceae bacterium | reverse complement strand
CGACGACCGCGACCAACCCCCGCTCCGGCCACCGCAGCACCCGGCGGAGCTGCCGGGGAAGGTGGACGGGCCGCATGACTTCATTGTCGGCAGCCCTGGATGTCCGGCGATGGACGCGCTGATGTCGCGGTGGGTCGACTGCACCCATTCAGCCCGAGGCCGACGTCCATCAAGCTGAGCCAATGCGTCTTGCGTTGGTGCCAAAATGGTGCCACACTGGCTCCCATGGACCTGACCTCGTACGCGAAGAACCTTCGCAGCCAACTGTCGGCCGCAGCTGCGGTCGGTGGCGACGAAGCCCGCGCACTCGCCGAGCAGCTCCTCCCAACACTCGACGCCGCATTGCGGCTCACCCTGCTCGATGTGCTCTCCGCCGCCGCCGAGGAGATCTCCGCCGAGCTCGCCCCCGGTTCCGTCGACGTCCGGCTGCGCGGGGGAACGGCCGGGTTCGCCGTCACACCCCCGCTAGCCGCCCCGGCCCCCCCGGCCGTCGAAACCGCCACGCCCCGGTCCGTCGACGTGCGACTGCCCGTTGTTGCGGAGGGCGACGACGCCGCCATGGTCCGGATCAACCTGCGGCTGCCCGCCCATCTCAAGTCGCTGATCGAGGACGCCGCCGCCAGCGGTGGCATCTCCGTCAACGCCTGGATCGTGCGGGCGGCCGCAGCGGGGCTGGCTGCCGAGGGTCGGCGCACCACGACGTCAGCCGACGCGCTGCAGCCCGATCGATCCCTCGGCCAGCGCTACAGCGGCTGGGCCCGCTGACCCCGGAACGCAGCAACCCTGCACCACAGCCACCACCCGACTGCACCCCGTCCGGAGAGAAGGAACCAGAAATGCCGCTCTCGCACTTCGACACCCCGACGCCGATCACCGTCATCCTCGACCTCTACGTCGCCGACGTCCGGTTCGCCGTCTCCGATCGCGCCGACACCACCGTCGAGGTCCGTCCCACCAATCCGGAGCAGGCCGCCGACGTCAAGGCCGCCGAGAACAGCGGCGTCGACTACGACCACGCCACCCGACAGCTGCGCATCGTCTCCAGGAAGACCCACTCGCGATTGATCAACTTCAGCGGCAAGCGCCCGGAATCGATCGACGTCGTCGTCCAGCTGCCGACCGGCTCCGACGTCCGCGGCCGCACCGAAGTCGGCGACCTCGAGTCCGACGGCGTGCTCGGCACGGTCGTGTTCAAGACCGGGCTGGGTGTCGTACGGCTGGCCGAGGCGGGACCGCTCGACCTCCGCAGCCGCCTCGGCGGCGTCACCGTCGGGGCCGTCAACGGCGCCGCGGCGGTCCACAGCGGCTCCAGCGACGTCCAGATCGGCACCGTGGACGGCACCGCCGACGTCTCGACCGGGAACGGGAAGGTGCGGATCGGCGTCGTCACCGGCCGGGCGACCATCAAGGCCTCCAACGGTTCGGCGTTCGTCGAGCGCGCGCTGTCGGACATCACCGCTGCCAGTGCCAACGGCGAAGTGCGGATCGGCGAGGTCGCACGCGGCAAGGTGTCCGCCACGAGCAAGAACGGCAGCGTCGAGGTCGGCGTCCGCGAGGGCAGCGCTGCGTGGCTTGAGCTGAACAGCGGGGTCGGGCGCGTCTACAACGAGCTCGCCTCCTGCGACGCTCCCGGAACCGACGACCCGGTCGATCGGGTCGAGGTCCGAGCCGGCACCAAGCTCGGGGACGTCACCATCCGGCGCGTGCCTCGCCTGGACGAGGCCGGGTCGACCTGACCCCATAACACCCGCTACGGTGCCCCTACAGCTCCGCCCCGCGGCGGTCGAACAAGTCCCGGAGGCACGTCCGCGAGCGGAGGAGGGACATGCGTCGGCTGTCCCCTGCCTGGCTCGTTCTCGGCGTCTACGCCGCCTGGCTGTTGCTGCCCGGCCTGCCGGACGACGTCCGCACCCTGGGCTCGAACATCGCACTCACCGCCATCCCGGGCTGGGCCGCGGCGGCGTGCCTCGGCGCGGCGTGGCGGCGCCGCACAGCCGGCGGTTCCAAGCTGAGCTTCGCGCTCCTCGGCGCCGGCTGCCTGGCGTGGGCGCTCGGCAACGGGCTGTGGACGGTGCTCGTCCTGACCGTCGGCCCGACGTCGTTCGTCCCCTCCCCCGCCGACCCGCTCTACCTGCTCCTGATCCCGCTGACCGCCGCCGCCCTGCTCTGTCTGCCGCGCCAGGCCCGCGACGCCGTCGGCCGGCTCCGTCGGCTGTGCGACAGCTGCATCGTCGCGGCCAGCCTGCTCGCCGTCGGGTGGCCGCTGATCGTCCTGCCGCTCGTCGACGAGCGACGCGAGCCGCTGGCCTTCGCCATCACGCTCGCCTACCCGGCTGGTGACTTCGCGCTGCTCACGCTGATGCTCCCGATCACGCTCGCCGCCGCTCCGCGCTGGCGGCCGATGATGCTGCAGTTGACCGGCGCGCTGCTCGCGCTCACCGCGGCCGACGTCGCCTACTGCGTCGCCAACCGGTTCGGCGTCTACTCCTCGGCCTCGGCGATCGCTTTCGGCTATGCCGCTGCGTTCCTCGGCGTCGTCGCCTTCGTCCGCAGCGCGGGCCTGTACCGGCGGCGCGACACCCAGCCGTGCCCGCCGACCCGCCGCCGCACCAAGACCTTGCTCGCCCTGCTGCGGCACGTGCCGGTCGTCGCCGTCGCGCTCACCGCCCTGGTGCTGCTGCTCACCGACTCGCTGAACGCCGTCACCGGCGTGGCCCTCGTCGTCGTCCTCCTGCTGAGTTCGACCCGGCAGCAGTTGGCGCACTGGGAGAACGACCGGCTCACCGGCGAGCTCGAGGACCGCGTGCAGCACCGGACGAAGCAGCTCGAGGTCCTCGCCTACACCGACCCGCTCACCGGGCTCGCCAACCGGGCCCGCTTCGCGCAGCGGCTCGACGAGATCGCGGCGACCGAGCCGGTGCTGCTGCTGCTCGACCTCGACGGCTTCAAGACCATCAACGACACCCTCGGCCACGCCGCCGGCGACGAGTTGCTGGCCCTGGTCGCGAAGCGCCTGCGCGATGCCTGCCCCCGCGCCGACGTGCTCGCCCGGCTCGGCGGCGACGAGTTCGCCGTCGTGCTGCACACCGGCCCGCTCGCGGACGCGGCACCCGTCGCCGACCTCGTCCTCGCCGAGCTCGCAGCCCCGTTCCAGGTCAGCCGCGCCGAGGTGTGCCTCGGCGGCAGCCTTGGTGTTGCCGGCGGGACCGGCACCGGCGGCGACGACATCCTGCGCCACGCCGACCTCGCGATGTACGCCGCCAAGGCCGCCGGACGCAACTGCTGGCGCGTTTTCGACCCCGCGATGGGACGAGCCGCCGAACGTCGCCGCGCGCTGGAGGACGACCTCCGCGTCGCGCTCGACCGGGACGAACTCTCGCTGTACTACCAGCCGGTGCTCGACTTGCAGACGGGGCACATCTCCGGCCTGGAGGCGCTGCTGCGCTGGCACCACCCGGAGCACGGCCTGGTGTCGCCCGACGAGTTCATCCCCATCGCCGAGGAGACCGGGCTCATCGTCGGCATCGGCGCCTGGGTCCTGCAGCAGGCCTGCCACCAGGTAGCGGAGTGGCGACGGGGCTTGCCGCCGGACCGTCAGCCCGGCGTCGGCGTCAACCTCTCGGTGCACCAGCTGCAGCCCGGGCTCGTCGACATGGTCGCGGCGACCCTGGAGGAGTCGGGGCTGCCGGCCAACGCGCTGTACCTCGAGGTCACCGAGAGCGTCTTCATGGACGACGACCGCACCGACCCGGAGATCCTGCAGGCCATCCGCCGGCTCGACATCAAGGTGTTCCTCGACGACTTCGGCACCGGCTACAGCTCGCTGTCCTACCTGCGGCGCTTCCCGGTGGACGGCCTGAAGATCGACCGGTCGTTCGTCCGCGAACTCGGGCCGGAGGGCGAGGACGTGCTCGCCGCGGCCATCCTGCACATCGCCGACTGCCTCGACCTCGTGGTGGTCGCCGAGGGCATCGAGGAGCCGCAGCAGCATGCCGTGCTGCTCGAGCTGGGCTGCCCGCTCGGGCAGGGCTTCGGGCTGCACCGCCCGATGCCGGCCGACGCCCTCGAGAGGCTGCTGTTCACGCCGCAGGGCATCCCCGAGCCGCGGGATGCGTTGCCCGTCGAGGTCTGAGCCGCACCTACGATCCCGGCGTGACCCTTCAGCAAGCACGAGGCACCTTCGACGTCGACCTGCAGCCCGGTGCCACCGAACTCGGCGGTGCGGTCGGCCGCTTCGACCTCACCAAGACCTATTCCGGTGACCTGGAGGGCGATGGGGCCGGCATCATGCTCTCCGCCGGCAACGCGCAGGAAGGGTCGGCCGGCTACGTCGCCCTCGAGACGGTCACCGGCATACTGAACGGCCGCGCCGGTGGGTTCGCGTTGCAGCAGTTCGGCGTGATGGACGGCGGCGACCACAGCCTGACCTACGTGGTGGTGCCGGGTTCGGGCTCCGGCGAACTGGTCGGCATCACGGGCGCCCTCGACCTCACGATCGACGACGACGGCACCCACCACTACGAGCTGGACTACGAGCTGCGGAACAAGTCGATGACCCATGAGGAAGCGGTCGCGATGCGAGGGGCAGGAGCGATCCGCGAGGTCCCGGGCGACGAGAGTCCGGCCGAGTTCACCTAAGCCGCATCACGAACGTCA
>JAVEDQ010000182.1 GCA_030840885.1 Frankiaceae bacterium | reverse complement strand
CCCGGCCTACCGCAACTTCGCGCTCGACCTGCTCACGCACGTCGAGGTCGACCAGCGCTGGGGTGTGACCGCGGCCGACGACTCCGGGACCGCGGCGCTGAAGAACGGCTGGCTGCCCCGCGAGCGGGACGGCAACCGGTGGATCGTCAACAGCGTCGGCCACGTCACCACGGGGGGCCGTGAGGTCGTGCTCGCCGTGCTGACCCGCGACTCGGCAACGATGCCCGCCGGCATCGACCTGATCGAAGACGTGGCGGTGCGGCTGCGCGACACGCTGGCCGTGCAGACCCGCACGGGCTGAGCCTTCCGTCAGCGACCCCCCCGGCGGGCGGCGGACCGCAACGCCATGGCGGCGTCGAGCCGACGGTTCGCGTCCGGCTGCACCGCGGAGTAGCGGACCTGCTCGGCGACCTGCAGAGCCGCCTGCTGCTCGGGCTCGAGACCGAGCCGGCCGGCGAATTCGCGCAACGTCTCGTCCCGGCGGCGGCGCCGCGGCCCGAGCCGTCGGTCCAGGGCGGCCAGCGCCCGGTCGAGCGGGTCCAGGCCGTGCTCGATCCGTCGGCGGCTGAGCCGACCGGCCACGGCGCCCAGCAGGACGCTCGCGGCGAGGCCGGCACCCGCCAGCAGCACGGCTCGCGTCCCGGGGCGTCCGAGCCAGGCGGTGAGCGCCGACGACGTCGGCGCGAGCGGGACGCCGGCGGTGGGGTCGACCGGGGCCCAGCCGGAGCCGGGCGTCAGCACCTCGATCCAGGCGTGGCCGTCGGTGCCACGCAGCAGCCGTCCGCCATCGACCGGGGTGCCGCCGGCGTAGCCGACCGCCACCCGCACCGGGATGCCGACCGATCGGAGCAGGACTGCTGCCGCCGCCGCGAACTGCTCGCAGAAGCCCTCGCGGTCCTCGAACAGGAACCGGTCCACCGGGTCCTCGCCCTGGGAGGGGACAGGCGGGTCGAGGCGGTACCGGTAGTTCTGCCGGAGGTAGCGGACGACGGCTTCGACCGCGTCCTGCGACGTCGTCCCCGCGGTGAGCCGCTGGGCCAGGGCGGCGACCCGGCCGGGCATCGGCGGTAGCGCGGTGAGCCGCGCATCCGCGCCGCTGCCGCTCGCCGGCCCGAAGCGGGCGCCTGCCAACGCCGCGGTGTGGCTGCTGACCTGGAAGGTTCCGGCCGGCACCGAGAGGGTGAGCCCGTCGCCCAGGCGGGCGACGGCGTGCGGCACCAGCCCGTCGATGTCCCCGGGAACGGGCAGGACGCCCTCGGCGCCGTCGAGAACGGTGACCGTGTCGGTGCGGTGGCGGACCTCCGGGCCCGCAGTAGCCCCGCCTGCCCCGCCGGCCCCGCCGGCCTCGTCGTCGAGCGCGGCCGACGTCGGTCGCCACAGGCCACCGCGGTAGCTCGTCAGCACGGCGGTGCGCCACAACAGGTCGTCGCTGGTGGAGACGGTCGCGATCTCGGTGTGCGGGAGCTCGCCGCGGCGCCGTAGGTCCATGGCCCCGGTGCCGCTGAGCCGCCCTCCGGTTGCCGACGGACTGCTCGCGGAGGACGTCGCACTCCTGCCGCCGGTGTGCAGCGGCCGGGCCTCGGTCAGGCTGGTGGCGCGGGTGAGCAGCACGGTCACCAGCCCCGCGGCAATCACGACCGGCAGCCCGCCGGCCAGGGTGTGCAACGCGCCCGATGGGCTTCGGGAACGTCGACCGGTGGAGGCGCCGGGCCGCCGTCCCGGCGCGCTCGCCTCGGCGGGGCGCAGGTCGACCCCGAGCGTCGCGGCCCGGGCGCGATCACGTTCGAGCATCGCGAGCAGGACCAGCGCTCCGGCCGCGAACAGCCACGCCGGCAGCTGGACCGCGCCCTCGCTGGCGCTCAGGGCGAGCCCGGCCGTCACCGCCCCGAGCAGCAGCCGCGCGAGGTGGTCGCGGGCGGCGGCCCCCGCGAGCGGCAGGAGCACCAGTGCCCCTGCGGCGAGACGGGCACCGGCGTCGCGGACCAGCTCCGGGTCACCGGCCGCCTGCACCAGCGTGAGCAGGGCGGGCGCGCTGCAGGCGACCAGCAGGAGCGGCAGGACGACCGAGCGCAGCACGTCGGCCCGTGCCCGCCAGCTGGCGGCGACGAGGTCGGCGAGAGCCATCACGACGACGGCCGCGGGTAGCAGGGCGGGGCTCAGACCGCCGGCCGCGGTCAGGCACGCGATGGCTGCTGCGGAGACCGCGAGTGCCACCGTTCGGGTCGCGGTGGAGACGGGTGTCTCGGGGAGCGTGCTCACAGTCGCCGGACGCCTCCCTGCGCGTCCACGGCCAGGATCGCGGCCGCGCCCGGTGCGCCCGGTGCGACCGTCGGTCCAGGATCACCCGCAACGACCAGCAGCGTCGGTGCCGGCAGTCCGGGACCCCGGCCGAGCCCGCGGGGGAGCGCGGGCAGCGCGGCGAGCCGGTCCAGCAGCAGGTCGGCGTCCGCGAACGGCTCCGCTTCCCCGCCGAGCAGCAGGGTGAGCGGACGACCCTGCTGCAGGACCGTGACGCCGACGGCGGCGAGCACCTCCAGTGCCGGTTCATCGGCCGCGGGCGAGCAACTGAACCCGCCGAGCACGACGGCGCTCTCGAGCTCGGCGGCAAGGTCCCGGGCGACGAGCGTCGTCCCCGGGCCGGTTCCGCGTCGCGCGGAGGCCCGCCACGCCACGAGCGAGCGGGACTCGCCGGGACGCCAGGGGCGCAACTCGCCCAACTCGGTTCCCGGGGCGGAGCGCGCGACCCCGGCGGCGGGAGGCGCCTCCACCACCCGCGGGGCCACCGCGGTGCGGCCGGCCAGCCGGAGCGTCCACCGGCAGTAGGCCAACCCGAGCAGGTCCGTCGCCCTCAGGTCGAGCGCGCTGTCGTCGTCGACGCCACGCGAGGTCGGGATCGTCGTCGCCGTCCAGCGCGTCCGCGACCCGGCGTCGAGCGCGGCCAACCCGGCGTGCAGCGGGGGCAGGAGTCGGCGTCGCAGCACCAGCTCCAGCGACGGGACGCTCCGCCCGCCGGTGACGTGGACGTCGACGGCGAGGGTCATCGGATTGCCCACCCGAGCACGCGGGGGAGCGTGGAGGACGGCGTCGACGTGTGGACGGCGCAGAAGCGTCAGCGCCCCGAGGGGCAGCAGCGCGAGGAAGCAGCCGGCGCCGAGCAGCGGTCGGCTGCCGACGACGACCGCGAGGGCGACGAGCAGGACTCCCAGCCCGAGCAGCCGAGCGCCGAGTGCGGTCGGACGGCGAACGGACGAGCGCGCGATCTCCACCGGATCAGGTGGGGACGGGCAGCGTCGCCACGAGCTGCGCCACGATAGCCGCGCCTTCGCTGCTGCCGGCAGCGCCTCCCGCCGGGACCACGCGGTGCCCGAGTACGACGGCGGCGAGGCGCTTCACGTCGTCGGGCAGGACGTGCGTACGGCCGGCGAGCAGCGCCCGGGCCTGGGCGCACCGCAGGAGCGACGCCGCCGCTCGGCTGCTCGCCCCGAGCGCCAGGGCGTGGCTGCGGCGGGTGGCCTCGACGAGGGCCACCGCGTAGTCGAGGACGGCGTCGGCCACGTGCACGACCGCAACGGCGGCGCGCAGCCCGCGGAGCCCGGCCGGGTCGAGGACGGGTTGCACGCGGTCCGAGCCCACACCGCCGCCTCCGCCGGTACCCCGCAACGCCGCCCGCAGCACACGCCGCTCGGTCTCCGGGCCGTTGCGACCCAGCCGCAGGACGAGCGTGAAGCGGTCGAGCTGACCCTCCGGCAACGGGTAGGTGCCGTGCTGGTCGAGGGGGTTCTGCGTCGCCACCACCACGAACGGCTCCGGGAGCTGGTGGCGCACGCCGTCCACGGTGACGGCCTGTTCGTCCATCGCCTCCAGGAACGCCGACTGGGTCCGCGGTGGCGTGCGGTTGAGCTCGTCGACGAGAACGACGGAGGTGAACAACGGGCCCGGGACGAAGACGAAGCCGCCCCGCACCGGGTCCCACATGCCACTGCCCGTCACGTCGGCGGGCAACAGGTCTGCGGTGGCCTGGATGCGACGCGACTCGGCACCGAGGGCACCGGCCAGGGTGCGGGCGAGGGTCGTCTTCCCGGTGCCCGGCAGGTCCTCGAGCAGCACGTGACCGCCGGCGAGCACCGCCGTCACCAGCAGCGAGATCTGCTCGGGCCGGTCGAGGACAACGGCACCGATCGCCGAGACCAGGGCCTGGGCGCGCGCCGTTGCGGGCGCGGCTGCGGGAGGGGAGGCGACGGCCCACGTGGTCACGAGCTAAGTGATCGGCCCGAACGGGACCGGTCTGGATCGTCCGTTCGACCTACCGCGCAGCCCGGACCAACGCACGCCTACTGAGCGTCGAAGGCCGACCGCGAGGCGTTCCAGGTGAAGGTGAACGGCAGCGTCTGCGAGGGGCAGCAGTGCGGGTCGTCGGCCTTCCACTGGAACGCCGTGCCGGTGATGCGTCCGTTCTCGACGGCGAGCGTCTTGACGGCCGGGGTGAAGTCGGAGCCGTTGACGTTCGGCACGGTCGGTGTGGCCAGCAACTCGGCGCCGGGGCCGAACACCTGGATCTCGTCGACCTGCCCGTTGGACTCGACCGGGGTGCACGAGAGCTGCACGACGGCGTCGTCCTGCCCGTCGCCGGTCACGTCGCCGTAGGAGACGTTCCGCAGGGTGACGTCGATGCGGGTCGGGGGTCCGAACCAGTCGACCGGTGCCGACGCGCCCGTGCCGTCGGCGAGCGTCACCGAGACCTGCTG
>JAVEDQ010000257.1 GCA_030840885.1 Frankiaceae bacterium | reverse complement strand
GGCCGCCGGCCACGCGAAGGAGACGGTCGAGCGCGTGGTCCGGCTCGTCGACGTCGCCGAGTACAAGCGACGGCAGTACCCCCCGGGCCCGAAGGTGACGAGCAAGGCATTCGGGCGCGACCGCCGGTTGCCGATCACGTCCCGCTGGCGCGAGAAGGCGGCGCAGGTCGAGCCGGACCCGGAGGTCGAGGCCCCGGAGAGGGCGTCCTCGGACAGTCCGGCCACCTGAGGCTGGGTCGTCATGCTCCGCGCCACGCGTCACTACGTCCTGGTGTTCCGCAGCTACGGCGAGGTGATCCGGGTGGATCTCGAGCCGGGACAGCACGGCACGCGTGTTCGTGTCGCGACTCGACCGAGGATGCCGCTGACCGTCGTGGACTACGGGCGCGGTCGCCAGCAGGTGGACGTCGTCGTAGCAGCGCTGTCGAGCGCGTTCCCGGTCATCGGCGGCACTTGTGAAGGATCCGTCGGCCCTGGCCCTACAGATCCTTCACCACCCCCGAGCTGAGCTCAGCGGCGCGCGATGCCCTCGGCCCGCGCGGTCTCGGCGACCGCCTCGGCGACGGCGGGCGCGACGCGGGGGTCGAACGGGCTCGGGATGACGCAGCTCTCGGCGAGGTCGTCGCCGACCACCGCGGCCAGCGCGTCCGCCGCGGCGAGCTTCATGCCCTCGGTGATGCGCCGCGCCCGGACGTCCAGCGCCCCGCGGAACACGCCGGGGAAGGCCAGCACGTTGTTGATCTGGTTCGGGTGGTCGCTCCGGCCCGTCGCGACGACACGGCCGTAGCGGTGCGCCACGTCCATGTCGACCTCCGGCTCCGGGTTGGCCATGGCGAAGATGAGCGCGTCCTTCGCCATCCTCGCGACGGCCAGCTCTGGGACCTTGCCGGCGGAGAGGCCGAGGAAGACGTCGGCACCCTCGAGCGCGTCGGCGAGGTCACCGGTGATGTGGGCCTTGTTCGTATCGGCGGCCAGGGCCTGCTTCACGGGCGTGAGATCCGCCCGCGAGACATCGATCATCCCGTTGCGGTCGCCGACGGCGATGTCGCCGATCCCCGCGTCGAGCAGCAGCCGGGTCACCGCGACGCCGGCCGCTCCGGCCCCGCTGACGACGACACGCAGATCACCCAGCCCGCGACCGGTCAGCCGGGCCGCGTTGCGTAGTGCGGCCAGCACGACGATGGCCGTGCCGTGCTGGTCGTCGTGGAACACCGGGATGTCGAGGCGCTCCTGCAGGCGACGTTCCACGTCGAAGCAACGGGGGGCGGAGATGTCCTCGAGGTTGATGCCGCCGAAGCTGGGCGCGAGCCGCACGACGGTCTCGACGAGGTCGTCGACGGAGCTGCAGTTTAGGCACAGCGGCATCGCGTCGACGCCGCCGAAGTGCTTGAACAGCAGCGCCTTGCCCTCCATGACGGGCATCGCTGCGGCCGGCCCGATGTTGCCGAGCCCCAGGACCGCGCTGCCGTCAGTGATCACGGCCACCGCGTTGCCGCGCCAGGTGTAGTCGTCGGCGAGCCTGGGCTGCGCGGCGATCGCCGTGCACACACGGGCCACCCCGGGCGTGTAGGCCAGCGACAGGTCACTGGCGTCGCGCAGCGGCACGGTGATCCCGGTCTCGATCTTGCCGCCCCGGTGCAACGCGAAGGCGGGATCGGTGTCCAGCACGGGCCCCGCGACGATCTCGGGGACGGGCTCGGGGCTCATGTCGCTCCTGTAGGGCATCGGGCCGACGTGCACGCACCGGCGCGGGACCGGGCACGACACGACAGACCGACGTCGGCTCGTTCGGATCTGCGGTTGGGCAGTCCGTTCGGTTCAGATTCCCGGTCGGGCGTGGTGGTGAACCAGCGTCGCCGGGTCTCCGGCCAGGGGGATCTGCCCCTTCGAAGGCGCCGGCCGCAGCGCGTGCCCGACCGGCTCCCATCATCGCACGCGCCAGGACGTCGATACTTCGTGCATGGACGTCACGCAGATGGAGATCGCCGGAGCCTTCGTGTTCACCCCGCGGCAGCACCGCGACGCGCGGGGGATCTTCCTCGAACAGATGCGGGCCGACGTGCTCACCGACGCGATCGGGCATCCGTTCGCGCTGGCACAGGCCAACGTGAGCGTTTCCACCCGCGGGGTCGTCCGCGGCATCCACTACGCCCAGGTGCCGCCGGGGCAGGCCAAGTACGTGACGTGCGCCGCGGGACGCGTCGTCGACTACGCGATCGACCTGCGGCTCGGCTCCCCCACCTTCGGCGAGTACGCCACCGCCGTCCTCGATGACGTCGACCGTCGGGCGGTCTATCTGCCCGAAGGTGTGGGTCACGCCTTCGTCGCCCTCAGCGACGAGGCGACCGTGAGCTACTCCTGCACGACGCCGTTCGACCCGATGCGCGAGCACGGCATCTCCGTGTTCGACCCGGAGCTGGGGCTGCACTGGCCGGACGAGGTCGAGCTCGTGCTCTCCGACCGCGACCGCGCCGCCCCCACCCTCGCCGAGGTCCGCCGCGACGGTCTGCTGCCGACGATGGAGGACTGCCAGCGGCACTACGACCGCCTGGCCGCGGGCGACCTGCCCAGCCACGCCGGCTCCGGCCAGTAGCGCAGCAGCACCCGGCCGAGCACGTCGGCGTCGTCGACGCTGCCGAAGGTCGCGCTGTCGGTGCCCTGCATCGGGTCGTCCGAGCTCAGCCACCAGCCGTCCCCGTCGTGCAGCGCCGCCCGCTTGATGCCCAGCGGCCGGGCCGGCAGCCGCGCGACGACGACGTCCCCGGAGCGGATCGGCGCGCCGTAGCGGACGAAGCAGGCGTCGCCGGGCCGCAACGTCGGGCGCATCGAGTTCCCGGCCACCGCAACCAAACCCCAGCGCCGGGTGAGCAATGCCGCCAGCGCCGCCAGCGCCGTGGCGAACGCGAACAGACCCGGCGAGGCCCGCATGAACCGTCTCACGGACAGATCGTGACCGACCAGCGTCGGTCACGGCAACGCGGGCAGAGAGATCGCAGCGGGGGGTCCTGATCGTCGAGGACCCTCGCAGCTATACGGTTCCAGACGATGGCCGAGACCCGGCCCGTGAGGAGGCAAGCCCATGTCGCTACTGCGACCCAGCACCGTCGTCTCCGCCCACTGCGACCTGCCGTGCGGTGTCTACGACCCCGCCCAGGCGCGGATCGAGGCGCAGTCCGTCTTCGAGATGCAGAAGAAGTACCAGGCCAACGAGGACCCGGTCTTCCGTACCCGCGCTGTCATCATCATCGAAGAGCGCTCCCATCTGGCGAAGCAGCACCTGTGGACCCTGTGGACCGACTACTTCAAGCCGGAGCACGTCGAGAAGTACCCGCAGGTCCACGACCTGTTCTGGCGCGCCACCAAGGCTGCCGGTGCGACCGGCGCCAAGTCGGTCGACCCGGAGACGGGCCAGAAGCTGCTCGACCTCATCGACGAGGTCGCCGACATCTTCTGGGAGACCAAGGGCGGCAAGCCCAGCTGATTACAGCTGACAGCAGCATCCGGAAGCCGGTCCTTCGGGGCCGGCTTCCGTGCTGTCCGCCCTCATCCAGGAGCTGACATGATCCGACCTGCCACCGTCGACGACCTGCCGGTCGTGCTCGAACTCATCGTCGAACTCGCCACCTACGAACGCGAGCCGGATGCGGTCGTCGCGACCGAGGAGCACCTCAGGACCGCGTTGTTCGGACCGGACCCGGCCGTCTTCTGCCTGGTCGCGGCGCAGGGATCGGAAGTCGTCGGGTTCGCCCTGTGGTTCCGCACCTTCTCGACGTGGCTCGGCACCCACGGCATCCACCTCGAGGACCTCTACGTGCAACCCGCAGCGCGCCGCGCCGGATACGGCAGGGCCCTGCTCGCCGAGCTGGCCGGGATCGCGGTCGAGCGCGGCTACGGCCGACTCGAGTGGTCGGTGCTCGACTGGAACGAGCCAGCACAGCGCTTCTACACCTCGCTCGGCGCTGACCCGATGCAGGAGTGGACCACCTGGCGACTGACCGGCGCCGCCCTGCCCGCCCTCGGGCGCACGCACAGTCACCGGTAAGGTGAGCCCTGGTCTGATGCACGGGCCGGGGCTCGCGTCATACATCGAGCCGACCGGTGGACCACGAGAGCGCTGCAGAATCAGTACGAGCGGCCAGCTGCCCCTTACCCGCTGGCATGTCACGGAACCACAGCAAGGAGGTGCCGATGCCGGATACAGCTCCTGGAGCGATCGACAGCCCGGTGCCGGACCCCCGAACGGGTGACGTCGCCGCAGGCGTACGCGATCTCGTGCGGCTCCGGCTCCCCGCCGTCGGTGCCTACCTGTCGGTGCTGCGCTCGGCCACGGCCGGGCTGGCCGCCCGACTCGACTTCACCCTCGAGGAGATCGAGGACCTGCGGATCGCGGTGGACGAGGCCTGCGCGATCCTGCTCGAGGATGCCGCGCCGCAAGCGCAGCTCTTCTGCGAGTTCGAACTCCTTCCCGACGAGATCCGCGTGTCGGTCACGGTGCCGACGGTCAGCGGTGCCCTGCCGGTCCGCGACAGCTTCGCCTGGACCGTCCTGTCGGCGTTGGCCGGGTCCGTGGACAGCCGCGTCGACGGCGAGAAGAACGTCTCGATCGACCTGCAGAAGCGCAAGGCATCGGCAGGGGTCCGATGAGCGTCGCCCAGAACGCGATCAACGAGCCGCCGCAGGGTGGCTCCATCACGGAGGAAACCGTGCCGGTGCAGCCCGTCGGCGAGGACGCGCCGACCGGTCAGTCCGCGACGGCCACCGCCGAGGCGATGGCACCAGCAGATGTCGCAGCTGTGGCAGATGTCGCGGCTCCGGCGGCTCCTGGGGAGGCGGCGGCTCCCGGGGAGCCCGCTGCGACGGCCGCTGATACCCCGCAGGCTGAGGTGCCCGAGGTCGAGGTGAAGGTCCCCGCGTCCCGCGCGGCCACCAGCGCCGACCGGGCCCACGCCCGCGAGCTGTTCCACGACCTCCAGGACATGGAGGTCGGGAGCCCGTCCCGCAACCGCGTCCGCGACGAACTCGTCGAGATGCACCTGCCGCTCGTCGAATACCTGGCCCGCCGGTTCCGTAACCGCGGCGAACCGTTGGACGACCTCGTGCAGGTCGCGACGATCGGACTGATCAAGTCCGTCGATCGCTTCGACCTCGAGCGCGGCGTCGAGTTCTCGACCTACGCGACGCCGACGATCGTCGGCGAGATCAAGCGCCACTTCCGCGACAAGGGCTGGGCCATCCGCGTCCCCCGGCGGCTGCAGGAACTCAAGCTCTCGCTGACCAAGGCGACCAGCGAACTCTCCCAGTCGCTGGGCCGCTCCCCCACCGTCGCCGAGCTGGCCGGCCACCTCGGCATGAGCGAAGAAGAGGTGCTCGAGGGCCTGGAGTCGGCCAACGCCTACTCCGCGGTCTCGCTCGACGCCCCGGACGGTGGCGACGAGGACGCGCCGGCTGTGGCCGACACGCTCGGCATCCAGGACGAGGGTCTCGAGGGCGTCGAGTACCGCGAGAGCCTCAAGCCGCTGCTCGAGCGGCTGCCGCCCCGCGAGAAGAAGATCCTGCTGCTGCGCTTCTTCGGCAACATGACGCAGTCGCAGATCGCGGCCGAGCTCGGCATCTCCCAGATGCATGTCTCCCGGCTGCTCGCCCGCACGCTCGCCCAGCTTCGCCGAGGCCTGCTCGAAGGCTGATCAGGACGCTGATTATGACGGTGGGTCAGGACGGTTGGTCAGGCGCCGCGCGTCAGTTGGCCCGCCAGGCCCATGAGCGCGAGCACGGCGAGCGCGGACACCGCGAGCCCGACGCCGGGCAGGACGTGGCCCTGGGTCACGACCGTGTAGGCGATCGGTAGGCAGATCAGCTCCAGTACCAGCACCGGGCCGCGCGCCCAGCTGGCCTCGGCCGCCACGCCGCGGGCGAGCCAGAGCACGGCGGCCGCCGAGGCCAGCCCGATGAGGGCGAGGATCTCAGCACCGGCTCGGTCGACGGTCTCGGGCCGGAACCCGGAGATGGCCAGCAGCACGCAGGCGGCCGCGAGCAGGACCGCCTGGAGCGCCAGCACACCAGCGGCGGCACGACCGAAACCGGTCGTACGGCTGCCGCTTCCGCCTGGTCGCGGAGAGTCGGATTCAGGTCGTGGCATGTCCTGACCTTATTGAGCCGTCACGCTGGGTACTTTCCTGTAGTGCGCGCGCTTCTGGTCGTCAATCCGAACGCGACCGCGACGTCCATCCGCACCCGGGACGTCCTCGCCAGCGCTCTCGGCAGTGACCTACGCATCGACGTGGAGCGCACCAAGTCGCGCGGGCACGCCGTCGAGATCGGCGCCCAGGCGGTCGAGGACGGCTACGAGCTCGTCGTCGCGCTGGGTGGCGACGGCACGGTGAACGAGGTCGTGAACGGGCTGATGTCGCACGGGCCGTCGCCGGACCTGCCGGCCTTCGCGGCGGTCCCCGGCGGCAGCACCAACGTCTTCGCCCGGGCCCTCGGCTACTCCCCCGACCCGGTCGAGGCGACGAGCGAGCTGCTCGACCACCTCCGCGAGGGGCGGACCCGCCGCATCTCGCTCGGGCTGAGCCGGAGCGACGAGGGCGATCGCTGGTTCTGCTTCAACGCGGGCCTCGGCCTGGACGCCGACGTGGTGCGCCGCGTCGACCACCGCCGCCCGGCGGGACGCAAGGCGACCACGGCGCTCTACGTCCGCAGTGCAGTCCTGCGCTACTACTTCGGCACCGATCGGCGTCGTCCCGCGATCACGCTCGACGCCCCCGGCCTCGACGAGCCGCAGCAGCTCTTCCTGGCTCTGGTGTGCAACGCCGATCCCTGGACCTACTTCGGCAACGCACCGGTGCGCCCGTGCCCCCAGGCGTCGTTCGAACGTGGCCTCGACGTGTTCGGCATGACGCGGCTGCGCACCGCCCAGACGCTGCGGCACGTCGCCCAGCTGTTCGCCCGCGATGCCGACCCGCGCGGCAAGCGGGTTCTCCGGCTGCATGATATGTCCGAGCTGACGCTCTCCTCGGATCGACCGCTGCCCTTCCAGGCCGACGGCGAGCCACTGCCCGTGCGGCAGCACGTCACGCTGACCTCGGTACCGAACGCCCTGCGCGTCATCGGCTGAGCGGACCCCTCCCCGGCCCAGTTCGCAGGTTGGGGCGCAGCGATCACTGCTCGGCCAGCGCCCGCACCACCGCTGCCGGGTCGTCACAGA
>JAVEDQ010000223.1 GCA_030840885.1 Frankiaceae bacterium | reverse complement strand
CGACGCCGAGCGCCGGCCCCACCAACTCGTCGGGCAACTGAACGGGCACGTCGTCCAGCAGGAGCGGTGCCGGGTGGCCGGCGAGGAACAGCCGCAGCTCGTCCCGGGCCGGCGCGACGACCGCCATACAGACCGTCGCGAAGACCTCCTCGGAGCGCCGCTCCTGGGCGAGCACGTCCTGCAGGATCGGCAGCAGCCGATCCGGGCTCTGCTCCGCCATCACCAGCGTGCGCCACGCGATGCGGAGGCAGACGCCGAGCGCCGCTTCGTCCGGTCCGTGACCGGCCACGTCGCCGATGAGGACGAACAGCGTGCCGTCGCTGGTCTCGATGGCGTCGAAGAAGTCACCGCCGAGCACGGCGTCACGGCCGGGTCGGTAGCGGGTCACGATGTTGACGGTCGGGTCCTCGAAGCGCGGCTGGGGCAGCAGGCCGCGTTCGAGCCTGGCGTTCTCGGCCGCCTGCACCTCGGTGCGGTAGAGCCGCCGAAGTTCCGCGTCGAGCCGCTTCCGCTCGCGGGCGTAGCGGATCGACCGGCCGAGCAGGGAGCCGTCCACCTGACCCTTGACGAGGTAGTCCTGGGCTCCGCTGGCCAGCGCGTCGACGCCGGTCTGTTCGTCGTCGAGTCCGGTCAGCACCAGCACCGCGGCCTCCGGTGAGCTGTCCAGCACCCCGCGCAGCGCGTCGAAGCCGTTGGCGTCGGGCAGCCCGAGGTCGAGGAGCACGCACTCGAAGGGGTCGGCGGCCAGCGACCTGGCTTCGGCCAGCGACCGCACCCACGTGATGTCGACCGGTACGTCGGACTCGGCGAGCAACTCGCGGACGAGGAAGGCGTCGGCCTCGTCGTCCTCGACGAGCAGCAGCCGGGCCGGTGCGAGATCCGGCAGCGACGTGGGCGAGCTGGTCATGCGGCAGACATCCCGTCCATGTCGGGCACGGTCGACCGCCTCCTTCGCACCCGGCGAAGCGCACAGGCAGCGCGCGGAACATACCGGTCCCGAGCAACGGCCGGCGTACCGATCCGATCGGCAGCTCCGCGGCCACGGCGAGTCGGGGGTAGGTCCGCCCGGCGAAACCTGGCGAAAATGTGACCGGCTAGCGTTGGCCGCACCCATCGCAGACACCCAGGAGGCCCCCGTGACGGAACTGCCGCTGACCCGGCTCGAGGCCGGGCGGATCGCCGCCGCCGCCAAGCGGGCGTCCGGCCTGTCCTGGGCCGAGATCGCCGCCAAGTTGGACCGCAGCCCGGTGTGGGCGACGTCGGCCGTGCTCGGCCAGCAGCCGCTCGACGCCGATCAGGCCGCGACCCTCGGCCAGCTGCTCGACCTGCCGCCGGACGTGGTTACTGCGCTGCAGCTACCACCGGCCCGCGGAGCCGACGCCGTCGACCTGACCGACCCGCTCGTCTACCGCCTGCACGAGATGGTCCAGGTCTACGGCTCGAGCCTCCGCGAGCTGGTGACCGAGGAGTTCGGCGACGGCATCGTCAGCGCGATCGACTTCGAGATCGGTCTCGAGCGGGTCGCCGACCCGAAGGGCGACCGCGCCGTGATCACCCTCAACGGCAAGTTCCTGCCCTACCGGGTCTTCTGAGGTAACGCGCGTCACTTCTCGAGGAGTGGCGCGTTGGACGGCGGGGCAGGAACGCCTCGCCGATCGACGCCCGCACGGGGACGGTCGTCTCGTGCACCCGGGGGAATACATGGCTCGACACGACCGCCGCCGTCGGACGACGACAGCACTCAGCCTCTTCACGGCCGCAGCAGCCGCAGTGGCCTGGACCGGGCTCGGCGGTGCCGCAGGCGCGGCTCCCACGTCAGCAGCTGCCGCACCGCCCTACCCCGCGTCTGCACCCGGACCGCTGGCGACGACCTGTGCCACCTACGAGGGCGGCCAGGAGATCTGCTCCGGCACGCTGCCGAGCTTCGACGGCGCCCCGCTGGACTTCGACGTCACCAGGCCGACGAACAACAGCCCCGGTCCGCACCCGCTCATCGTGATGCTCCACGGCTTCGGCAACGACAAGCACGAGTGGGAGTCGGTGAACGACACCGGCGACAACGGCGACAAGTACCACTGGAACTCGCACTGGTTCGCCGAACACGGCTACTACGTGCTGACCTACACCGCGCGCGGCTTCGGCGCCGAGACCTCGCCAGCGGCGTACAACCCGCCGACGCCGTCGAGCCCGCCAGATCCAGCCTGTGGTGGCACGCCGCCCAAGGGCGGTTCGGATTGCCCCACCCGCACAGGCACGATCCGTGTCAAGAACAAAAACGTCGAGATCCGCGACACCCAGTGGCTGTCGGCCAACGTCGCCAGGGCCTTCCCCGGTGTCGACACGCAGCGCGTCGCGGTCACCGGTGGTTCCTATGGCGGAGGCGAGAGCTGGCTGCAGGCCGCCGAGCCGAACTGGACCTTCCCGAACTCGCGCGACGCGTCGCTGCCGGTGCTGAAGCTGCAGGTGGCGGTGCCCAAGTACCCGTGGACGGACCTGGCCGCCTCGCTCGCCCCCAACGGACGAATCCCCGGCGACACGAAGGGGACCGGCGACGTCTACACCCAGTCCTACGGGCCCCCGGCCAGCACACCGGCGGCGGCGACCGACGGCAACGGCACGCCCTTCGGCGTCGGCAAACTGAGCTACGTCACTGCGCTGCAGGCGCTCGGTACGACCACCGGAGACTTCGGGACGGTGGAACCGACACCGCAGAACGAGGCGCCGGACCCGGAAATCAACCCGGCGTTCGAGCCGTTCGCTGCGTGGCAGGCCCGGATCGCGAACGTGGAGTTGCCCTACTCGATCGCTCCGAAGACCGACGAGAAGGTCATCAGCGATGTCCGCCGGGCGTTCTCGCACTGGCACTCGGCCTACTACCAGCCGGGGTGGAAGGCGCAGGACGCCGCCGGGCAGCACACGGCGGTCTACTCCGTCTCCGGATGGACCGACGACCTGTTCCCCACCGTCGAGTCGTTCCGGATGTTCAAGCTGCTGAAGGGCCTCGACTCGCGCTGGCCCGTTGAGGTCGAGGCAGCCGACATCGGCCACAGCCGCGCCGGCAACCCGTCCAGCACATGGCAGCGGATCAACGCCTCCGCCTTCGGCTTCCTGAAGAGCCAGATCAACGGCGCCCACGAGGCCAACACCGGCGTCTCGAGCCAGCTGACCACCTGCAGCGACCGGCAGAACCCACCGGCGCAGCGGGTCAGCGCCAAGACTCCCGAGGACCTCGGCAACGGGACGCTGACCATGAGCCCGAACCCCCTTCATCCGGCGGTGCTCACCCCCGCGACCGGCGCCGGTGATCCGGACGGCGTCAAGACCGACGCCGTCGTCGGAGGTGTCATTTTCAAAGACCCGACGCCGCGGGGTAGCTGCACCGCCAGCACCGCCCCGCCGTCGGACGAGACCTTCGGCTACCGCTCGGTGTCCTCGCCGCTGACGTCGCACCGCATTACGGTCGGCATCGGTTACGTCGACGCCGAATACGCTGCCGTCCCCGGTACGGCTGCGCAGATCGCGGCGCGCGTCTGGGACGTCGCCCCGGACGGCACGCAGCTCCTGATCAGCCGTGGGGTGTACCGGCTCGATCCGGTCTACGGCGACGCACCGTCCGGCAGGCTGCGGGTGCCGTTCTACGGCAACCACTTCGACCTGCCGGTCGGCCACAAGCTGCGGCTCGACCTGCAGCAGCAGGACGATCCGACGTATCTGCCACCCTCGCCGACCGCGAGCACGGTAACGCTGAAGGACATCCACATGGTGTTGCCGACGCGTTCCGCTGGAGACACGCCGCTAGCCGGAAGCTGACGCGCGGCTCTCTCAGCGAGCCCACGGGCCGCCCCCAGGCCGGTGCCAGTGGTGCCGCCGACAGTAAGGCCATGACCACGACGCTTCCGCCCGACATTCCACAGGTTCCACCATGATCAGCCACCCGATCACCACGCGCCCCGCAGCTCGAACCCGGCAGCGGGCCAGGTGATCGGGCGGTTGATCTTCGCCGACGGCGGGCCACGGACCAACTGTGACCATCAGCGCGCAGCAACCAACAGACCCCGATGTGTGACGAGCGCGCGGGCAGGACAACATGTGGAGCAAGAGCGGGGGCTCGGCCTCGCTGTCTGCAGGTGGCGTCGCCATGGAGGTCGCGTGAGTTCGGGTCCCCTCGTCCTGGTTGGTACGGACGGTTCGTACACCTCGTTCAAAGCTGTCGAGAAGGCTGCTTCGCTGGCCGCCGAGAAGGGCGGCTCGCTGCTGATCATCAGCGCCTACCTCGAGGCCGGCCACGGCAACGACGCCGCGGCCGAGAAGGAGATGGGTGATCTGGCGTACCAGATGCGCGGCTCCAACCCCGCCGAGGCCGCGGTGCAGGAGGCCAGCGACCACGCCCGCAAGGTCGACGGCGAGATCGAGATCGAGACCCAGACCGGCAAGGGCGAGCCACTCGACGTCCTGGGCAAGTTCGCTCAGGACAAGGGCGCCGACATCGTCGTCGTCGGCAACGTCGGCCGTCGTGGGCTCGCCGGCCGCATCACCGGCTCCGTGCCCGAGGGCATCAAGCGTCACATCACCCAGGCCGAGGTCGTCGTCGTCGAGACCGGCCAGGACGGCTGAGCGCGCTTGACCTCTAGCGGGGCAGCAACGCGAGGTCCGGACAATCCGCCGCATACGGTGATCGCGTGCCTCGCCTGCTCCTGACCGTCCGCGGCCCGGACCACCCGGGCGTCACCGCCTCGCTGTTCACCCACCTCCACCGGCACGGCGCCGTGCTCGTCGACGTCGAACAGGTTGTGGTCCGCGGCGCGCTGCTGCTCGGCATCCGTGTCGACGTCCCCGGCGCCGACGGGACGGTGCCCGACGATCTCCGCGACCGCCTGACCGCGGCCGCCGACGTGCTCGGCGTGGATCTCGAGGTCGTGCCCGCGCCACCGGACGGGATCGATTCGACCGGCGCCGTACGGCAGCACGTCACGCTGCTCGCCCCGACGGTCGACGCCGGCGCGTTCGCCGCGGTGGCCGAGGCGCTGGCCTCGTGCTCGGTGAACATCGAGCGCATCGAGATGCTGGCGAGCGAGCCGGTGATGGCCTACGAACTCACCATCACGGGCGGCGACGTGGCGTCGCTGCGCGAGAAGTTGGCTGCGGTGGCGGCCGAGTCCGGTGTCGACCTCGCGGTGCAGCCTGCCGGCCTGGTGCGGCGCGGCAAGCGGCTGGTCGTGTTCGACGTCGACTCCACGCTCGTGCAGGGCGAGGTCGTCGACGAACTCGCGGCGCTCGCCGGGGTCGGGGACCAGGTTGCCCGGGTCACCGCCGCCGCCATGCGCGGTGAGCTCGAATTCGCCGCCAGCCTGCGTGCTCGGGTCGCGCTGCTCGAAGGGCTGCCGGTCAGCGCGTTGCAAGAGGTACGCGACCGCATGCAGCTCACCCCGGGCGCCTCGACGCTGCTGCGCACGCTGCGCCGCATGGGGTACAGCCTCGGCGTCGTGTCCGGCGGGTTCACCCAGATCGTCGAGCCGCTGGCCGCCGACCTCGGCCTCGACTTCGCGGCGGCCAACGTGCTGGAGATCGTCGACGGGAAGCTGACCGGCGGCCTCGTCGGGCCGCTCGTCGACCGGCCGGGGAAGGCCGAGGCGTTGCGGCGGTTCGCCGCCGAGGCCGGCGTCCCGCTGCCGCAGACGGTTGCGGTCGGCGACGGCGCGAACGACCTCGACATGCTCGCGACCGCCGGACTCGGCGTCGCGTTCAACGCGAAGCCCGCCGTCCGCGCCGCCGCCCAGGCCTCTGTGAGCGTGCCCTTCCTCGACGCGCTGCTGTTCCTGCTCGGTGTCCCGCGCGACGAGGTCGACGCCGCCGATCTGCAGGACGACGCACGCTCGGACGAGGCCAACTCGGACAACCCCGTCTAGCGCGAGTGTCTGAGGTGCGGTCCGGCCACCGCTCGGCTCAGCCGCGGCGTGCCGGTCGCTGCACCAGCAGCAACCCGGCCGCGACGGCGGCCAGCACCATCACTCCGCCGGCGAAGACCAGCCCGGTGGTGCGGAGCGAGACCACACGGCTGGAGAGCCCGACGCCGATGACGGGCAGCGCCAGCGCGACGTAGGCGATGGTGAAGAACGTCGACGCCACCGCCGCGCGGACGTCCGACGGCGACGCCGCGGTCACGGCCCCTAGGCCCGCGCGGAAGCTCATCCCCTGCCCGAAGCCGGCGATGACGCCCCCGGCGACGAGAAGTACCAGTGACGACGCCGCGAGGCCACCGGCGAGCACCGCCATGCCGACGACCAGGCCGCCGCAGCCGACCACCAGCCCGCGGTCGCCCGGCACCTTCTCCAGCGCGAGTTGGCCGAGCGTCGAGGCGGCGAACACGGAGAAGACCACCGCTCCCACCGCCGCCGCGTTGTGCACGTCAAGGATCTCCGCGAGGAAGGATGGGGCGATCGCCGTGAACAGCCCCAGCACCGCGAACCCGGCGAAGCCGGCGATGGCGCCGCGGACGAACACCGCCCTCACCTCGGGCGGCACCGTCGGGCGCTGGGGACGCAGGCCCCGGAGCGATGGCCGCGCGCCCTCGACGGTCTCCGGCATCACCAGCACAGCGGCGACGGCCGGGACGAGCAGCGCCAGGTCGACGAGGTACGGCAGCCGCAGCGGGTGACCGGCGTACTGCGCCAGGAGGCCGGCGAGCAGCGGGCCGCAGCCGAGGCCGCCGATGTTCGCCACGGTGGCCAGCAGCGTGGCTCGGCCCTTCGACTCGGGGCGGGCCAGCTCGACGACGGCGACGGTCGCGGTGCCGGTGAAGATGCCCGCCGACAGTCCGCTCACCACCCGCCCGACGATCAGCAGGCCGAGACCGGACGCGGCGAGGAACACCCCGGCGCTGACGGCCGAGAGCAGCAGTGCGGGCAGCAGCGCGCGGCGCCGTCCGATGGTGTCCGAGGCGTTGCCGAACAGCAGCAGGCCGACGATCACTCCGAGCGCGTAGGTCGCGAAGATGACGGTGACGACGAACTGGCTGAACCCGAACTCGGCCCGGTAGGTGGGGTAGAGCGGCGTCGGAAGGGTGGTGCCGGCCATTGCCACGGCGAAGGCGTACGCGGCCAGCGCCGGGCCGAAGCGGGTGGCTAGTCCCGAGGAGGGACGGCGGTCATCCCGGGTCGGGGCAGCTGTGGTCATGCTCGGGACATGCCCCGCCCTCACCGGGTCAGACGGACAGCTCGGGCGTACGTTGGCCCAGAAGCTGATGGTGACGAATCGGGACAAGGACGGTGCGCGCTGACCCCGCTCGAGGCTCTCGCCACGGTCGCCGCGGGGTTCGGCGCCGGCACCATCAACACCATCGTCGGCAGCGGGACGCTGCTCACCTTCCCGACCCTGCTGGCCATCGGCTACAGCCCGCTGGTCGCCAACGTCAGCAACACCGTCGGGCTCGTGCCGGGCGTGGTCGGCGGCGTCTGGGGTTACCGGAACGAGCTCAAGGGACAGCGTGCCCGCCTGCTGCGCCTGGGTTCGGCGTCGGTGGCCGGTGGCTTGACCGGCGGCATCCTCCTGCTCGTCCGGCCCGACGCCTTCCGATCCATCGTCCCGTACCTCGTCATCGCGGCGGCGCTGCTCATGGGCATCCAGCCGCTGCTCACCCGCAAGCTGCGGGAGCGGCTCGAGGAGCACGCCGACCCCCGAGAATCGAAGTTCCTGCTGCCCCCGCTGACCTACGCCACCGGCATCTACGGCGGGTACTTCGGCGCCGCGCAGGGCGTGGTGCTGCTCGCCGTGATGGGCATGCTCGTCGACGACGACCTGCAGCGGCTGAACGCGACGAAGAACGTGCTCGCCGGCCTGGTGAACGGTGTAGCGGCGGCGCTGTTCATCGTCTTCAGCTCGGTCGCCTGGGAAGCGGCGGGGTTGCTGGCGCTGGGTTCGATCGTCGGCGGGGCGCTCGGGGCGGTCCTCGCCCGACGGATCCCGTCGTGGGTGCTGCGCATCGTCGTCGTCGTCGTAGGCGTGACGGTCGGCGTCATCCTGCTGCTGACCTGACCTGCTGGCTGTCCCGTTCGCCGACGTGCGCCAGAAGGTGCTGACCACCTCGTGGCCGAGCGCGGCGCCGAACCCGGTGCGGCGAGCCCCGAGGCGCTGCGCACCACCGTGATGCCGAAGCGTCGCTGCACCTTGTCGGCCAGCCCTCGTTGTCGATCAGCCGGCAGCTGATGCCGGAACCGACGAGCTGCTCGGCGATGCGGACGGGGAGCCCGTTCTATCCACAGATGAGGACCTTGCCTGCCCCGACGGTGCCCACGCGATGCATTCTGGCCGAGCGAGATCGTCCGGGGTCCGGCTCCGCCGGGAGAGCGGTCGATTCCACCCCTCGCCTCAACGCCTGTTGTGACTCTCCGTAGCACTTTCGGATCATCTTGGTGCACGATCAACTAGCCCCGACAACTCAGTTCCGGCACGCCCGACTCACAAATAAGTGGATGATCACACCAGAAACACGGCTCGCAGGTCTTCGAAAGCTGGTAAACAACCTGCTCACAGCCAGGTGCGAGACATATCGGTCGGTGGACGGCCTGTTGGTCGGGCCAATCTTCCGTCTCGGCCAATTCTGGCATTCCGTGAGATGAGAACACCCAGGATGGTAACGTTACGTTGTCCTCTCCGACCGTTGGTGGCAGCTGCCGCCGGATAGGAAGGAGGCACGCGCGTGGCATTGGTCAATCCGTCCCGCGACGCCGGAGCGGGTTTCAGCGGTGACGGCGGCCGGGTCGGCCAACGTGTCCGTGTACCCAAGACGGCGGAGCTGGTCGCGGCTCACCTGCGGCGTCAGATCGTGCGCAACGAGTTGCACGAGAACGACGCCTTACCGCCCGAGGCCGTCCTCATGGCCCAGTTCGGCGTCTCGCGGCCCACGCTGCGGGAGGCCTTCCGGGTCCTCGAGGCCGAGGGTCTCATCAGCGTCCGGCGCGGAGCCCACGGCGGGGCACGCGTCCACACCCCGGACATCGACGTCGCGGCCCGGTACGCCGGGCTGGTGCTCGAGCATCGCGGCGCGACGCTGTCCGACGTCTACGAGGCGGCCGGGCTCATCGAGCCCGCCTGCGCCACGATGCTCGCGCAGTCGTCGTCCGACGAGCACCTCGCGCGGCTCAAGGAGAGTCTGGCCGCGGGTGAGGCAGCGCTGAAGAACGGTGCCGACGAAGTGGAGATCATGGAGGCGCACGACGCCTTCCATGCCCTGCTCGTCGAGCTCACCGGCAACCAGACGATGATCGTGCTGCACCGGATCATGCGCGCCATCGTCGAGATCGCGAACACGACGATGGCCGCCCAGGCCAGTTCGAACGGTTCGGCACGGCGTGCCGCCCGCAAGGGGCAGAAGGCGCACGAGTCCCTCGTCGCCGCGCTGCAGGCCGGGGACGGCGAAGCCGCCTCCACCTGCTGGCACCAGCACCTCACCGCCGCCGACGAGTACGTCACCAGCGGGCTCGGCACGAAGCACGTGCTCGACCTGCTCGGCTGAGCTGAGCCGGCTGGACCGTCCGGGGTCGGTCCAGCCGGCTCAGACGAGCCGGCACGAGCTCCAGAACGTCAGGCGCCAGAACGTCAGGCTTCAGAACGTCAGGCTGGGCAGTACCTGCTCGCGCAGTCGCACGACCTCGCCGACGACGACCACCGCCGGTGCCGCGAGGCGCGCGTCCTTCGCCCGCTCCGCCACGGTCGCGAGGTCGGCAACGAGCACGCGCTCGTCGGGCATCGCCCCGTCCTGGATGCAGGCGACCGGGGTGTCGGCGGGGCGGCCGCCGTCGAGCAGCGCGGCCGTGATGTGCGGCAGGTTGTCCACGGCCATGAGCAGCACGAGCGTCGCGTTCGAGCGGCCGAGATGCGCCCAGTCCACCGTCGTCCCCGCGTGCCCGGGTGGCAGGTGACCGGACGCGACGATGAACTCCTGCGCGACACCGCGGTGGGTCAGCGGGATGCCGGCGAGTTCGGGCACCGAGATGCTGCTGCTGATGCCCGGCACCAGCGAGCACTCGACGCCGGCGTCGACGCACGCGAGCAGCTCCTCGCCGCCACGTCCGAAGATGAACGGGTCGCCGCCCTTGAGCCGGACGACGAACTGACCGGCCTGGGCCCGCTCGACCAGGATGCGGTTGATCTCCTCCTGCCGCGCGCCGGGACCGCGCGGCACTTTGCCGACGTCGACGACCTCGACGCCGGGGGCGAGCTCGTCGAGCATGTGCCGCGGCCCCAGCCGGTCGGTGACGATGACGTCGGCCTGCCGGAGCAGCCGGGCCGCACGCAGGGTCAGCAGGTCGGCGTCGCCGGGCCCGCCGCCCACCAGTGCCACCCGTCCCCGATGCCCGCGCCGCGGCGGTGCGGTGAGGGTGCCGTCGCGCAGGCCGGTGACGACGTTGTCCCGCACGTCCCGGGCTCGACCGGGGTCTCCCCCAGCACTGACCGCCACCGAAAGTCCGTCGACCGCCCCCGATGCCGGGGTCACGGCCGCTGAGGCCGCGCCGTCGTCGGCGCGGAC
>JAVEDQ010000201.1 GCA_030840885.1 Frankiaceae bacterium | reverse complement strand
CTGGGCGCGACGCCACGTTGAAAGCTACGGATTTGGTGGGAGCTGCGACAGCCCCCATGCGGGTAGTTCCCTACTAGCCCGGCTGGGTCAGGAGCACCGCCGAAAAGTGGATTCGCAGTCATTTCGTAGTGCCCGCGTTGTGTATCAACCGCTGGAACTGCCGATACGGAGACAGCGACCCGGCGGCGAGTCTCGGATGCGACTGCATGCTGGACGCTTCGGCGGGCCGTCAACCCGGTGCTGACCGCTCCTGCGGGCGGTTCCCGCCGGGCGTTCGCCGCGCCGGAATTCCCGGTGACCTGAGCGCGAGGAGTCCGCGTGAGCACCACCGCCCCGCGACGCTCCGTCACAGGAGCTGCGCCGGGATGGGCTCCCGCAGGCCTGCCCTTCCCTCGGGAGGGGGGCTCCGGGTTGCTGGGGCTGCCCGGCGTACCGCCGGAGCCGCCGTCGTCGCCCCGTCTGGTCCGGCTGGTGGTCTGGTCGGTCGTGGCGGGGCTTCTGCTCGCACTGGCCGCGTTGCCTGTCGTGGGCGGCCTCGGCCTCACCGCCAAGGCGGGCACCGACAGCTTCAACGAGCTGCCGTCCGAACTCGTCGTGCCGCCGCTACCCGAACGCAGCCTGATCCTCGACCGGGACGGCAAGCCGATCGCCGAGCTGCACGGCTCCGAGGACCGGGTGAACGTGCCGCTCGCGCGGATACCGGTCTCGCTCCGCCAGGCGATCGTCGCGATCGAGGACCGCCGCTTCTACGAGCACCACGGAGTCGACTACCGGGGCGTCGCCCGGGCGGTCGTCACCAACCAGGAGAACGGCGCGATCACCCAGGGCGGCTCGACGCTCACCCAGCAATACGTCAAGAACGTGCTGCTCACCCTGGCCGATGACGACGAGGGCAAGAATGCGGCCACCGAGCGTTCGGTCCGGCGGAAGTTGCGCGAGGCCCGTTACGCGCTGGCGCTCGAGAAGCGGCTGACCAAGGACCAGATCCTCGCGAACTATCTCAATATCGCCTATTTCGGCGACGGGGCCTACGGGGCCGCCGCAGCAGCCCAGCACTACTTCGGGATCGACATCAGCACCCTCAATCCGGTGCAGTCGGCGACGTTGGCGGGCCTGGTGCAGAACCCCAACGGCTACAACCCGAAGCTGCACCCGGCGCTCGCGCAGCAGCGCCGCAACCAGGTCCTCGCCGCGATGCGCGACGCCGGCTACATCACGCAACCGGCCTACGGGTTCAGCATCACGCTGCCGGTGACCGTGCGCCACAGCGCGCCCCCGAGCGACAACTGCGAGGTCGCCGGGTCGAGCGCGTTCTTCTGCCAGTACGTCCGGCAGACCCTGCTCGACGACCCCGCGTTCGGCCCGACCCCCGAACAGCGGCAGCGCAAGCTCTTCGAGGGCGGCCTGCGGATCCGCACCAGCCTCGACCCCGCGGCGCAGGCCGCCGCGCAGGCGTCGGTGGACCGCACCGTGCCGTCGGGTAACCGCGTCGCAGCCGCCGTCGTCGTGATGCAGCCCGGCACCGGTGAGGTGAAGGCGATGGCGGTCAACCGGGTGTTCGCCCCGACCGCCGACGGCAAGCCGGTGGAGACGACGACCGACCGCGTGCACACCAAGCTGAACTACGCGCTGCTCCCGTTCCAGCCGGGTTCGACGGCGAAGGCGTTCACGCTGGCCGCGGCGCTCGAGCAGGGGCTGCCGCTGTCGACGACGTTCAACTCGCCGACCTGCTACCGCTCCACTCTGTTCGGCAACCCGGCCAGCGGTTGCTTCAAGAACGCCGGCGACAGCGAGAGCGGCCGGTTCGACATGTCGCAGGCGACCTGGCACTCGGTGAACACTTACTACATCCAGCTCGAGGAGCAGGTCGGCGTCCTCAAGGCGCGCGACATGGCCAAGCGCCTCGGCGTCACCTCACCGCGGCTCGACGAGGTCGGCCCGGCCGACGGGTCGTTCACCCTCGGCACCTTCGAGGTGACCCCGCTCGACATGGCCACCGCTTACGCCACCCTCGCCGCGCACGGCAAGCAGTGCAGCGCGAAGCCGTTGCTGTCGGTCTCCGAGCACGGGAAGGCGTCCAGTTACGCCGGACCCGGTCGCTGTCAGCAGGCGATCGACCCCGCGGTGGCCGACACCGTCTCCTCCGTCCTCACCGGCGTCATCCGCGAGGGCACGGCGAAGGCGAACGGCTCGATCGGACGCCCCGCAGCCGGCAAGACCGGCACCACCGAGGACAACCAGAGCGCCTGGTTCGTCGGCTACGTCCCGCAGCTGGTGAGCGCGACGTGGGTCGGCGACTACCGCTCACCGACCACTTTCCCGCTGCGCCGCTCGCCGACGACCCCGGAGGGGGTGCCGGTGCCCGGCTGGGGCGGCGGCACCGTCTTCGGTGGCGATCTGCCGACGAAGCTCTGGGCCGCGACCATGCGCGCCGCCACCACCAACCTGCCGGTGGAACCGTTCCGTCCACCGGACCGCATCGTCGTCCGGGGTCTTCAGGTCGGGGTGCCCTCCGTGGCCGGACTCCCGGTGCCGAACGCGTTCGAGATGTTGCGCGCCGCCGGGTTCGTCCCCATCTCCGGCGGCTCGACGACGAGCAGCGTGCCAGGGGGTCTGGTCGCCTATACGAGCCCCGGGGGCGGGGCCGACGTCACGCCGGGGACCCGGGTCTCGGTCTTCGTCAGTCGCGGTCCGGCCGCAGGCTCGGCGGTGGGTCCGGAAGCACCGGCGGTCGACGCGGTCGTGCCGTCGCCGTCGGTGTCGTCCGAGCCGCCTGCCGACCTACCCGTGGCCCCCAGCCCGGAGCCGTCGTCGAACCCCGACCCGGCGGCACCAACGACTGCGCCGTCGCCCCGGCCGACGTCGACCTCGACGGCGACCGCTCCGGCGCCGAAGCCCACCAGGACGAAGCCGGGTCCATCCAAGCCGAAGCCGACGAAGCCGAAGGCGCGCGGCGGCCGAGGCTGAGCTGCCTCAGCCCAGGTGACGCCGGACGGCGGCGGCGACGCGGCCGCCCTCGGCGCTACCCTCGCCGGCCACAAGCCGTGCGTTGACCGCCTTCATCGCCGGACCCATCGAGCTCTTACCCGACAGGCCATGCTCGGTCAGCACCTCGCCGACGAGGGCGTCGAGGGCGTCGTCGTCGAGCTGCGTGGGCAGGTAGGCCGCGAGGACCTCGAACTCGGCCCGCTCCTTCGCGGCGAGTTCCGCCCGATTGCCGTTGTCGAAGGCCTCGGCCGCCTCGCGCCGCTTCTTCGTCTCGCGGGTCAACACCCGCAGCACCTCGTCGTCGGAGAGCGTGCGCGCCGTCTTGCCCGCGACCTCTTCCTCGTGGACGGCGGTCAGCGCCATGCGCAGCGTGTCGGTCCGCAGGCCGTCGCGCGCCTTCATGGCGGTGGTGAGGTCGGAGCGGAGGCGTTCGGCGAGCGTGGTCACCTGTCGAGGTTAGGTGGGGCTCCGTCGGTGGTCATTCGTATATCGAGCATCCGCAATCCGAGCAGGGCAGGCAAACTGTGCGGATGCGCGCCGCTCCCGTCCTCGGCTGCACGGCCGCACTCGGCGCCGCCGTCCTCGGCTACGGCGTCGGCATCGAGCGCAACATGTGGACGTTGCGCCGTGCGACCGTCCCGGTGCTCACCCCCGGCACCGCCGGGATGCGCATCCTGCACCTGTCCGACCTGCACATGCTGCCGCGCCAGGACGCGAAGCAGCGCTGGCTCCGCGACCTCGGTCGACTGGTGCCCGACCTCGTGGTGCTGACCGGCGACGTGATCTCCTCCGACGACGCGGGCCCCGCCGTGCTCGACGCGCTCGGCCCGCTGCTGGACCGGCCGGGGATGTTCGTGCCGGGCAACAACGACTACTTCGAGCCGACGCTGAAGAATCCGGTGCGCTACCTGACCGGCCGCGAGAAGGCGCCCGAGGGCAGGCCGCTGGACTGGGACGGCTTCGCGAAGGAACTCGCCGGGACGGGTTGGCTCGACCTGACGCAGCGGCGGATGACCCTCGACATCGATGGACGCCGCGTCGAAGTCCGTGGTGTCGACGACCCGCACCTGGAGCGGGACCGGCTGGACGAGGTGGCCGGCGCGGCCGACACGTCCGCGGCGCTGCGGCTGGGGCTGTCCCACACGCCGGAGCCACGGGTGTTGGACGCCTTCACCACCGACGGTGTGGACCTGCTGCTGGCGGGTCACACCCATGGTGGCCAGGTGCGGCTGCCTGGAGTCGGAGCGGTCGTCACCAACTGCGGCATCGACCGGATGCGGGCGAGCGGGCTGCATCCCTACGGGGCTCGCGGCCACAGCGCGTGGTTGCACGTCTCCGCCGGCGTCGGCACCGGCCCGTATTCGCCGCTGCGACTCGGGTGCCGTCCGGAGGCGACCCTGCTCACCCTGACCGCAGGGTCCGGTCCGGACGTCGGCTAGACTTCCGAAGGCCACCGGGGTGTGGCGCAGCTTGGTAGCGCGCTTCGTTCGGGACGAAGAGGCCGTGGGTTCGAATCCCGCCACCCCGACCATCTGACCTGCAGTTACGCGGCGTGACCTGAGGCGTCGAGCGCGCCACGACTGATGCTCCTCGGGGTGAGAACTTGACGAACGGTCGTGGACCGGCGCTGGCGGGGTGGTGGCGGCCGGGACCGTCCGCGACGGCGGGAGTCCTGGCATTCCTCGTTGCGGTGCGACAGCTTCTCGGGCGCAATCCGATCGGCTTGTCGGACAACGGCGACTACGGCCGCGTACTGACGTCGATCGGGCTGCTGCGACCCCCAGGGTTTCCCGCGAACGGCTTCCTCACGTTGCGCTTCACCTATGGGGACATGCCTGGTGGGGGTTACGGATCGAGCCTCAATCCGCTGCTGCGCCTCGTGACGTGGGTGCCTCGCGCCTTTGGAGCCGAATCGTTCGACATTCGCTGGCTGGCCGGGGTGTACGCGGTACTGCTCGGGTTGCTGGTCTGGTTCGTTGTGCGCGCCCTACCCGGAAGGCCCGTGCAGGTCATAGGCGGGATCCTGCTGGTCGTCATCACGACCGACACGGCGTTCGTCAGCTACTTCGGGTCTTTCTTCAGCGAACCCGGGTCGATGCTGGCCCTCCTGTTCGTCGTCGGTGTGCTGCTTCGCCTGCGTGGGCGCCCCGCCGCTTCCCCGGTCCTCGTCGCAGCTCTGGTCAGCAGCGGGTTGTTGTTGGCGACGGTGAAGACGCAGAACGTTGTGCTCGGGCCGCTGCTCGCAGTCGGCGTCCTCGCTCTGCGTCCCCGGCGCCTGGCGCTGCCGGCCGCAGTGTTGCTGCTGGTCGTACCGCTGGTGTACGCGGGGTCGCAACCCAGCGGGCTGCGACAAGTCAACCTGTACAACGCGGTCTTCTACACCCTGCTGCCGCGCGGCGACGATCCAGCAGGGGACCTTCGCGCGCTCGGCATGGATCCTGCCCTCGCCCGCTTGTCGGGCACGCAAGCCTTCCAGGACAACCGTCGGCTTCAACAACCAAGCTTCGCTGCCTTCGCCCGTGACGGAGGTCAGGCCAAGCTCGTTCGCTTCTACGCCAGCCGCCCAAGCCGCGCTGTTGGGCTGGCCGTGCGCGGCAGCCGAGGGGCTGCGCTCGCCCGCCCGCTGAACCTCGGCAACCGGGCGCGGCTTGTTGGTACGAAGCCGAAGGAGGTGGCGTGCGAGCAATGCCTTTACAGCGTCCCCTCGCGGTGGCTGCGGCCTGTCGCGCCGATACTGCTCCCGGCGCTGTACCTGGGAGCGCTTGTTCTGGCCTTCGCGCGACGCCGTCGTGCCAGCTGGCTGACGGACACCCTGCGCTTTCTCACCCTTGGCGGGATGGCCGAGTTCGCCGTTGCCCTCCTGGGTGAAGGGGACTACGAGCTCGCCAAGCACCTGTTCCTGTTCGACGTCATGACGGCCTTTCTGGTCGTTTTCGCTGTGCTCGCCTTGCTCGAACGGGGCGTGCGGCAGCGACGACCAGCTCCGAGCTTGCAGGAAGTGTAGATCTACAGCGACTCCATACGTCCACAAAGTGGTACCGACGCTGGCATCCGGCCTCGGTTCTCAGCCGTAGGCACCCGCGTCGATGTCCTGGACCAGCGTGGGGCCGTTCGGCGTCCAGCCGAGGAGCTCCTGCGTCGCTGCGCTCGTGGCGGCGATGTCCATGGCGAAGAACGTGCTGAGGAAGCCGACGTAGCGGCGCAGCTCCCGGGCTCGCCGGCGGACGTGCCGCTGCTGGCTGTCACCAGGATCGGGCGCGACCGTCCATGGTGTGCACGTGATCGGCCCCGCCGAGCTGCTCGAGGCTTGGCGGTAACCACCGGCAGACGCTAAGACAGTAGGTGCGCCGGGCAGGCGGCCGCAGTGAAGCTCAGTTGCTATCGGCGACGCCGGCACGCCCCCGGACAGCGCCGCCGTTCGACGGCCCGATCCGCTTCGGTTCCGTCCGCCGATCGGGACCATGGGTCGGGCCCAGAGTGCGTGGCCGGGTCGGAGCATGGTGCCGACGGCGCTGCTCGCGGGTGTCGGAGAAGAACGGGAACAGGCCGGCCACCACCCACAGCGGCATCCAGACGGCGAAGTACCGGGCCGATCCAAAGATCTGGCTGTTGCCGGAGAAGCTCAGGTAGAAGATCGTCCCGACGACCGAGACGCCCAGCGCCACGAGGATGTTCGGCTCGGTCAGCCGCCGCGAGGCGGGCACCATCCGCATGAAGCCCAGCGGGACCAGGACCGTCAGCGGCGCCACCAGCAGCAGCGGATCCAGCGTGAGCGGGAAATCGCGGACGAACGGGTACAGATCGAGCCAGGCCGAGGGGAGTGCGGCCCGAGAGCCGTTCTCGTGACCCGTGACGAAGATGTCGAGGAAGCGCGAGCCGACGCGACTCAGCTTGAAGCTCTGCAGGCTCTGATCGCTCGGGCCGACGGACCCTCCGTGGAACGCGTACGGCGTCGTCAGGGGATGGCCGAGGACCACGAGGTGCGTGAGGAGGGTGACGGCGAGCACGACCACCCCGGCCACGCCGACCGCCGCCAAGGCGGTGGCCCGGCGCTCCTTCACGCGCCACGCGCCGACGGCGGCGATCGCGGCCGGCCAGACGACGTCGGCGTAGCGGGCCGAGAACGTGAAGCACACCGACAGGCCCACCACCCAGGCGTACTGCCGCCACGGCACGCTCGGCCGGCACGCCACGAGCGTGCAGGCGAGCACGGCCACCATTGTCACGAGGTTGCTCCACGGCGGGAGGAAGACGTGAAAGATCGGCGTGGCGACGACCGTGGCAAAGGCGCACGCGTAACCGAATCGTCGGCCGAGGAGTTCGCATCCAATCAGGAAGACGAGCGCGACCATGAGGGCAAGCAGAATGATATTGACGATGCTGAAGGGGTAGCTCATCCCCAGCGCCTTGAAAGGCGCGGCCAGCAGGGGATAGCCCAAGCCGTACCGGTAATGGTCTTTGTCCGGGAGGTGACCATGCACCAGGGCGGTGACCTCGGCGAGGTAATAACTTTGGTCGCCGCCGGCGTACCAGCCGCGCGGCGTGATGGCGCCGGGGCGGCCAGGAGCCGTCAGGGTCGAGTACGAGGCGTAGACGAATGCGGCCGCGAAGACTCCAAGGGCAGGGCGGCCCGACAGCAGCTTCCGCACGCGTTCGAGCAGCTGAGCCGATCCCGCATTGCGGGGAAAGGCCTCGACGAGCGCCTGCCGAGCCGCTCGGGCTCGACGCGTCCAGTCGTTCGACGTGGGCGTCCGGCCGACGGAGGTCTGCTCGTCCCGACCGCTACCCGACATCTCGGCGCTGCCCATCCATCCGTCGATCTTTCGCGTGCCGATTCCGATCGACGAGCAAAGAGCTAACCTTTAACCCGGATCGTTCTACTTTCTTCTCAAGCCCGATGGTGACATACCCGGATCGAGCCGACCGGCCACAACTGAAGTCGGAATCGTCGACTCCCGAGATCTTTCTCGCGCCCGCTGCATTGTGGTCGAAGTCCGCTGTAATGGTGACCAGGCAACCGGCCGAATTGTACGCCGGCACCCTGGAGCCGAGGCGGGGAGGGGCCCCGCAGACACCGCCCCCTGCGATGCGATCCGCCAGTCGTCCGTTTGCTGTTCATGTCGGCGTCGCTCGATCCGATACCTCCTGCGACGGATCGGAGATCACATGGACCTCGGACGGTTGAGCGCCCTTGCCGCGGAACTGCGGCGCTGCTCCTGGTGGGACGACGCCCGGCACCTCGGCGGGTCGGTGCGGCAGAGCACCGAGCGCACTTCGGACCTGCTCGTCGTCGGCACCCCGGACGCCGAGCCGTGGCACCTGGTGGCCCACCTCGCCGACGCGGCCCGCTTCGGCTCCGGTCTGGCCGCGACGCCGACCCTGCTGCGCTGGCGGGTCCCGCCGACCGCGCCGGCACATCTCGCCGTCGGCGTCGAGCGCCTCGCCGACGTCCGCCGCTCCACCCTGCTCGTCGTCGCACCGGCGGCGGCGCCGGCCGGTCTGCTGCAGCGCATCTCCGACGCGCGCAACCGCGGGGCCACCATCCTGTCGGTCGCGGGTGACGACGGCTCCGTGGCCGCGAGCGACCTCGCCGGGCTCACCCACGACCAGGTGCTGCTGCCGACTCCCGACGAGGTGGAACTCGACCTCGCCGGCCACGTGGTCGGCGCGGCCGCCGCGTCCGCGCTCCTGCCGGCGCAGAACCGTCGGCGCGGGCTGTTCCGGGTCGCCTCCTGAACGGCGCGCCAACCTCCGGCCGCGAGATGTGCTGCACGATGGCCGGATGACGAACGCCGACCTCCCCGTCTGGGAGCAGCGCTATCGCGCGCCCCGGGTCGGCCTGCCCCACTGGGCGTGGGATGCCCCCGACGCGTGCGTGCTGCGCAGCAACGCCTCTGGCACCTGGGAGATCTACGCCTGGTCGCCGGGAGAGTCGCCGCGCCAGCTGACCAGCCGGTCGCAGGGCACCTGGATGTCCGACATCTCGCTCGACGGTCGCACCGTCTGGTGGTTCGCCGACACCGACGGCGACGAGTTCGGCGTCTGGCAGGTCGAGCCGTTCGGCGGCACCGGCCCCAGCACCGGCACCAGCTCCGGCTGTGGCACCGGCAGCGCGCAGCCTGCAGCACCGGCGCTGGCCGCCGGTTACCCGTCGGGGCTCGCACTCGGCCGCGACGGCACCGCCTACGTCGGCCGCAGCGACGACGACGGCGCCGAGGTCTGGCGCCTCGACCCGGATGGACAGGAACCCGTCCGCATCTACGCCTCGGCGGAGGACGCGAACGTCACCGACGTCAGCCTCGACGGCACCCTCGTCTGCCTCGAGCACAGCGAGCACGGCGACAACCGGCACCCCGCGCTGCGTCTCGTCCGCCCGGACGGCGACGCCGTCGCGGAGCTGTGGGACGGCCCCGGGCTCGGCCTGTCCGCCGCCGGCTTCGAGCCGGTCGAGGCCAACCCGCGGATGCTCATCGAGCACGAGCGGCATGGTCGTAGCGAACTCGCGCTCTGGGACGCCGCGGGCGGCGTCGAGGAACTCGCGATCGACCTCGACGGCGAGCTCTCCGCCAGCTGGTACCCCGACGGCACCGCTCTGCTGGTCCGCCGCAGCGCCCGGGCCCGGGCCGATCTGTGGCGCTACGACCTCGCCGAACGGACGCTGACGTCGCTGGACGTACCAGCCGGCGTCGTCGAAGGCGCCACCGCACGACCCGACGGCGACGTGTGGGTGTGGTGGACCTCCGCAGCCGAGCCGCCGGTCATCCGGGACCTCTCCGGCGCCGTCGTCGTCGCGCCCGAGGGCGTCGCCCCACCGCCGGGCGTCGCGGTGTCCGACATCGAGATCGACACCCCGGCCGGTCGGCTGCACGCGCTGCTCACCCGCCCGGCCACCCCGCCCGGCCCGAACGGCTGGCCGGCCGTCTTCGACGTCCACGGTGGCCCGGCGGCGCACGACGAAGACGCCTACGACGCCCGGTCCGCCGCGCTCACCGACGCCGGCTTCGCCGTCGTCCGCGTCAACTACCGCGGCTCCACCGGCTACGGCGCGACGTGGCGCGACGCGCTGGAGGCGGCACCGGGGCTGGTCGAACTGGAGGACGTCGCAACCGTCCACGCCCACCTCGTGGAGCAGGGCGTCATCGACCCCGCCCGCACCGGCATCTGTGGCGGCTCGTGGGGAGGCTTCCTCACCCTGCTCGCCCTCGGCACCCAGCCCGAGCTGTGGAGGTGCGGCGCCGCGATCGTCCCAGTCGCCGACTACGTCTCGGCCTACGCCGACGAGATGGAAGCGCTCAAGGCCTACGACCGGTCGCTGTTCGGCGGGTCGCCGGACGAGGTGCCGGAGCGCTACCGGCAGTCCTCGCCGATCACCTACGTCGACGAGGTGCGGGCGCCGGTGCTGATCCTCGCCGGTGAGAACGACCCACGCTGCCCTATCCAGCAGGTGCACAACTACGTGCAGTGCCTCGCCTCGGCGGGCGCGGTCCACGAGCTGCACACCTACGACGCGGGGCACGGGGCGCTCGTCGTCGACGAGCGGGTCGCGCACATGCGCCTCGAGCGCGACTTCCTTCGCCGTCATCTCCTCGGTGTCGAGGGCACCGGCAGCGACTGACAGCAGCACGCCGAAGCCGACCGACGCAGCGTGCCGCTGGAACGTCGCGGGTCACCCAGCTGTTGGTGCAGGTA